>NZ_JBQKUJ010000017.1:0-97095 GCF_054968525.1 Alteromonas sp. G5_S2_22_S1
GCTAATGCGCAAAAAGCAAATCAAAACGGGCTTTTGCGAAGCGCGATAGAATACGGTCTTGGTGCCTCTGATACCGGCTTTTCAATAGTCACAATGTTGGACAGCAAACATATCGCATTTAACGGCAAGCCAATTATTGCGCTTAGCGATATTCACTTAGCGGGTATGCACAATGTATTGAATATCATGGCCGCGCTGGGCATTTGCTGTAAGCTCGGGGTTTCACCAGACCAAGCGGTTAAGCATTTACATAGTTTTAAGTCTGCGCCGCATCGCTGTGTGGAAGTTGCGCGGGTGAATAGCGTGCGCTATATCGACGATTCTAAGGCAACAAACATCGGTGCAACCATTGCTGCTTTAGAAGGGATAAGCCCCACAATTGCGGGTAAGCTTTTACTTATTGCGGGTGGAGACGCCAAAGGCGCAGATATAAGTAGCCTAGCCCCTTATCTTACGCAATACGTGTCACATGTTTTTGCTTTAGGCAAAGATGCCCACTTGTTTGCGCAAAGCTTTGCACATACAACCCAAGTCGCGACCATGAAAGAAGCGGTGAAAGGGGCTTTACGCTTAGCAGCGCCAGGTGATGCCGTATTACTATCGCCAGCCTGTGCAAGTATAGATATGTTTAAAAACTACATGCATCGTGGCGAAATGTTTAAGCAAACCGTGCATGACTTACTTGATATAAAGCAGGAGGCCGTATCATGATCACAGCCTCTACTAAGTTAAGTGCGTTGTTTGCCGCCAAACACGATGGCCAAGCAGCGGCGAAACATCCCTATGATGTCACGCTTATTCTTATCGCGCTCGCACTGATGAGCATAGGCGTTATTATTGTTACGTCTGCGTCGATGCCAGTGGCTGACAGATTACACGATAACCCTTTCTACTTTGCAATTCGCCACGGTATTTACATTGTGGGGGCCATTATCGCCGCCATGATTGTGCTTAATTTACCGATGCAATTTTGGCGCATGACCAACCCTTATTTATTGCTAGCTGCAATAGTGCTACTTCTCGCCGTACTTGTTGTGGGAAGGACAGTTAACGGCAGTACCCGCTGGCTAGCAATCGGGCCTATTACTATTCAAGCCGCTGAGCCAGCCAAGCTCTTTTTCTTCGCTTATCTTGCTGGCTACTTAGTGCGCCGTTATGAAGAGGTAACGGAAAACCTAAAAGGCTTTTTAAAGCCGCTGGTGGTGTTCTTCGTATTAGCGATGCTGCTATTACTTCAGCCTGATTTGGGAACGGTGGTTGTTATGTTTGCCACGACTATTGGCTTGTTGTTTTTAGCTGGTGCAAGGCTGTGGCAGTTTTTCGCACTGGTATTCGTAGGGATTTTGGCAGTGGTCGCCCTTATCGTGTTCGAGGAATATCGATTAAAGCGGGTGACATCATTTCTCGACCCTTGGGCCGACCCTTTCGGCGCAGGCTACCAGCTTACTCAGTCATTGATGGCTTATGGGCGAGGTAACTGGTTCGGACAGGGGCTTGGCAATAGCTTACAAAAACTCGAATTTTTACCAGAAGCACACACCGATTTTGTCATGGCGATATTAGCTGAAGAGTTAGGCTTCGTGGGCGTAGTAGCGGTACTGGGGCTTATTTTGTGGATGGTACTTAGAGCATTGCGTATTGGAAATCAGGCGCTTGAAAAAGGCCGCGCATTCGATGGCTACCTCGCATATAGCATCGGCATTTGGTTTAGTTTTCAAACGGCTGTAAACATTGGCGCAAGCGCAGGTATTTTGCCTACTAAAGGATTGACGTTACCCTTGGTAAGCTATGGTGGCTCTTCGCTTATTATCATGTCGATAGCGGTAGCAATATTACTTCGTATTGACTTTGAATTACGGGTTGATGGTGTGCAGGCAATAGGGCGCGGCGATGCAAGAGATGCTAAGCAAAAGCCACGCAGGAAAAAGCCTATAGCTGCCGGCGTAGCGAAAGACGCAGACATCAGTGGCAAAGATAAAACGGTTGATGATGACGATAACTTTGCCTCGTCAACGGTAGAAGCTAAGCCAGCCACAAAAGCTTCATCGGCAGAAGATGAAGGCAAAGCCGGCATAAAAGCCATACTCGCTCGCGTAGCACAGGAGGCTGACAATGGCTAAGCGTTGCTTAATTATGGCTGGGGGTACTGGCGGCCATGTTTTCCCAGGTCTTGCTGTCGCCAATGCGCTTCGAGCGGAAGGCTGGGATATTCATTGGCTAGGCACCGCCGAGCGAATGGAAGCGCAAGTGGTGCCTAAACACGGTATTCCCATTCACTTTATCCCTGTGAAGGGGCTGCGAGGCAAGGGCATTTCAGCGCGTATCCAAGGTGCAGTGGCATTGGTTAAAAGCTTGTTTTCAGCGCGTCGAATCATAAAGCGGCTACAGCCTGATATTGTTGTTGGGTTTGGCGGCTATGCCAGTGGGCCGGGCGGCGTTGCGGCCAAGAGTTTAGGGATCCCTGTCATTGTTCACGAGCAAAATGCTGCGGCAGGTATGACCAATAAGCTGCTGAGCAAACTCGCAAGTCGCGTGCTTCTTGGCTTTGATGATGCTAAAGAACAATTTTCAGGCGCTGCGGATAACGTGCATACTGTGGGTAACCCCGTTCGCGATGACATTTGGCAGGTTAAACCCAAAAAGCGAGAGTCATACGCAGGGGCTAGATCCCTTAATATGCTCGTGGTCGGTGGAAGTTTAGGGGCACAAATTTTAAATGAAACCGTGCCGGAAACCTGCGGCGTACTAAATGGTCTATCTATAAAGCACCAGTGCGGAAAAGGAAACAGCGACGCTGTTGCAAAAGCCTACGAGAGCGTAGGGGCTGACATGGCTAACGTGGAGGTAAGCGACTTCATCGACAACATGGCAGCCGCTTACGAATGGGCTGATTTTATTGTATGTAGAGCCGGCGCGCTTACCGTTAGTGAAGTGGCTGCGTCTGGCCGCGCCGCGATTTTTGTCCCCCTGCCATTTGCAGTAGATGATCATCAAACAAAAAACGCGCAGTCGTTAGTGAAGCAAAATGCAGCGTTAATGATTGCACAATCTGTATTGAAACAGAACTTAGGGCAGGCAGTGCGTCGATGGTTAGAACACCCCGAAGACTGCTTAAAAATGGGTGCGCTAGCAAAAACATGTGCAAGCATTCATGCCACGGAAAATGTAGTAAGCCACGTTAAAAGCGTGGTAGGAGAAGGGGACTAATGGTTTTTAAAACCCCATTTGAAAGCCCGCAAATGCGCAGGGTGAAAAATATATTTTTTATCGGCATCGGCGGTGCCGGTATGGGCGGTATTGCAGAAGTACTGCTAAATGAAGGTTATGCAATTTCAGGCTCAGATATTCAAGAAGGGCCTATGACAAAACGCTTAAGCGAATTAGGCGCTGATGTAAAAATTGGTCATCGTGCAGAAAACGTAGAGGGCATGGACGTCATTGTTGTGTCTAGCGCTATCAATGAACAGAACCCGGAAATTATAGTAGCGCGCGAACAGCGCATTCCTATCATTCGCCGGGCAGAAATGCTCGCCGAACTCATGCGATTCCGTCACGGTATTGCCATAGCGGGCACCCACGGTAAAACCACAACAACCAGTTTGATTTCCACTATCTTCGCGGAAGCAGAGTACGACCCAACGTTTGTTATCGGTGGTTTGTTAAATAGCGCGGGCACCAATGCACGCTTAGGCAAAAGCCGCTACCTAATTGCTGAGGCTGATGAAAGCGATGCGTCGTTCCTGCACCTTCAGCCCATGGTATCTGTGGTAACTAATATCGAAGCTGACCATATGGACACCTACGGCGGTGATTTCTCAAAGGTAAAAGACACCTTTGTTGATTTCCTGTCTAACTTGCCATTTTACGGGCAGGCTATAGTGTGCGGTGACGATGCTAATATTCAAGAGATTCGCCCTCGCATAGGCCGTAGCATCATCACTTACGGGTTTGAGTCTCATAACGACTATCGCGCTGAAAATATCAGCCTGTCGTTTGGCAAAGCAAACTTTACGGTTATTCGTCCCGACCACGACTCCCTTAAGATTACGCTGAATCTTACCGGGAATCACAACGTGCTTAACGCCCTTGCAGCAATCGCTGTGGCCACAGATGAAGGGGTCAACGATGAGGCGATTATTCGAGCGTTGGCAGGTTTTGGCGGTATTGGCCGTCGATTCGAGCAATTAGGTACGTTTAATACCAGTAAAGGTGAAGTTTGTTTGGTAGATGACTACGGACACCATCCTACAGAAGTCAGAGCCACAATAGCCGCAGCGCGAGCCAACTGGCCAGAAAAGCGCCTTGTTATGGTGTACCAGCCTCACCGCTTCACGCGTACCCGAGATCTCTATGAGGACTTCGTGGAAGTTTTATCAAGTGTTGATGCGCTGTTATTGCTTGATGTTTATGCTGCAAGCGAGCAGCCTATTGAGGGAGCGGATAGCAAATCGCTATGCCGCTCTATTCGCCAGCGTGGTCAGATTGAGCCTGTTTACGTGGGTGATAAAGATGCTCTGCCGGGAATTCTAGCGAACATTATGCAGGACGGCGATATCGTGATGACCCAAGGCGCAGGAAATATTGGGCAAATTGCTAAGTTATTGGCTCGTCACGAGTTAGAGCCGAATACACTTACAAAGGAAGGAAAATAAGATGTTTAAACCTTCAGTAAGTACACACTCACCTGAAAAGTATGGGAAAGTAGCGGTACTTTTAGGTGGTGACTCGGCCGAGCGTGAAGTATCGCTAAATTCGGGGAATGCGGTGCTAAACGCACTGTTAAGACAAGGGGTAAATGCATTTGCCTTTGACCCCGCAGAGCGCCCGCTTAACGATTTGCTGTCGCTAGATGTTGATAGAGCTCTCATTATGCTTCACGGTCGCGGCGGTGAAGATGGCGCTATGCAGGGGGCTCTTCAGTTTTTAAAAATACCCTACACGGGAAGCCGAGTTTTAGGCTCAGCGCTGGCGATGGACAAAATTCATACTAAGCAAGTGTGGCAAAGTTTAGGTTTACCCACTGCAAAATATGAAATTGCTGACAAAAGGCACTTTGAAGCTGGTAAGTGCAGCGCTATAATGGATAAATTGGGGAATGAAGTCATGGTAAAACCGGCCAGAGAAGGGTCGAGTATTGGCATGGCGAGAGTGACAAGCGCTAAACAGCTCGAAACTGCCATTCAGGACGCTTTCAAATACGATAATCAAGTCCTGTTAGAGCAGTACATAGACGGCCCTGAATTTACTGTTTCTGTGATACAGGGGCAGGCGTTGCCGTCTATTCGCATGTCTACTCCACATACATTCTATGATTATGCTGCGAAATATCAGGATAATACAACAGAATACTATTGCCCAAGCGGTTTGTCTGAAGAGCAAGAAGCACAGCTTGCAAAGTTAGCTTCTCGTGCGTTTGATGCTATTTCTGGCAGCGGTTGGGGCAGAATTGATGTTATGCAGGACAATCAAAGGCAGTTTTATTTGCTAGAGGCAAATACAGTGCCTGGCATGACAGAAAAAAGTTTGGTGCCTAAAGCGGCCAAAGTTGCAGGCTTAACGTTTGACGAGTTGGTGTTGAGTATTCTTTCGACCAGCTTTGATGATGTTGCAAATAAGGCGTAGGCGTGACTAATACGAATACTAGTCAAGACAAGCGCGCTACTGAAAAGGGCGGCAAAAGCAAAACGGCAGTATGGGGCGGTGTCGCTTTCTTACTTTTCGTTATAGCAGGGTTAGTATTTGGCGGGCTTAAAGCGAACCAGTATTTGCAGGACGAACAGCAAATGCCGGTACAGGTTATCGATTTTTCTGGTGATTATCAGCACATCGATATTACTAAACTAGAGCGGTTAATACGCAAAGCGCAGCCGGGAAGCTTTTTTGCGCTCGATGTCAACGAAGTGTTCGAGTTGGTTGAAGCCCAACCTTGGGTGTATCGTGCATCGGTAAGAAAAAAGTGGCCAAACACGCTAAAGATTTATTTGGTCGAGCAACAGCCTGTAGCACAGTGGAACGAAGACTTGTTGTTGAACCCCTACGGAGATACGTTCAACGACAAAGGCATAAAGCTTGATTTACCGCGCCTTTACGGGCCTGGTGGCAGTGAAAAAACGGCCCTTGAGGGTTACAACGCTATGCACGCGCTGATATCGACGACAAACATGACATTAGATGAGTTGTCGTTAAGTGAGCGATTTGCATGGCAAGTGCAGTTAAAAAACGGCATTAAGTTGAATTTAGGGCGTCAGGAGTTTATCGATAGGCTACAACGCTTTATTGATGTGTATCCTCTTTTGGCGCAACAAGAGAAGGCGGTGAAATACGTCGACCTTCGCTATGACACGGGTGTCGCCGTTGGATGGAAAGACGACAGCACCACAGATGAAGAGAGTTAAGGAAACCATGTCAAAACCTGCTGAACGCAATTTGATTGTAGGACTAGATATCGGCACCAGCCAGGTAAAGGCTGTGGTGGGTGAATTACTAGAAGATGATCAAATCAGTATTGTTGGCGTGGGCACCCATGCATCGAAAGGGATGGATAAGGGCGGCGTTAACGATTTGAACTTGGTGGTTAAATCGGTACAGCGTGCGGTAAACGAGATGGAGTTAATGGCAGATTGCCGTGTGTCTTCAGTGTTCATGTCTATCTCGGGCCGCCATGTGAAATGCCAGAACGAAAATGGCATGGTACCGATTAACAACCAAGAAGTAACACAAGAAGACGTAGACAATGTTATTCATGCGGCGCGCAGCGTGCCTATTGCTGCTGAACGTCGTCTGCTTCATGTGCTACCTCAAGAGTTTACTATTGATGTGCAGGAAGGAATTAAAAACCCGATTGGCATGTCAGGAGTACGAATGGAAGCAGACGCTCACATTATTACCTGTGCCGATGATATGGCGAAAAACATGGTGAAATGTGTAGAGCGCTGTGAGCTGAACGCCGATCAGCTGATTTTCTCAGCGTTGGCGTCAAGCTATGCGGTATTAACTGACGACGAGCGTGAGCTAGGCGTTTGTGTAGTTGATATTGGCGGCGGTACTATGGATATGGTTATCTATACTGACGGCGCTATCAGACACACTGCAGTTATACCGGTTGCGGGTAATCAAATTACCAGCGACATCGCAAAAATATTTAGAACGCCTATCAGCAATGCAGAAGAAATTAAGGTTAATTATGCCTGTGCATTGAAAGATATGGTGAGTATGGAAGACAGTATTGAAGTACCTAGTGTGGGTGGACGCCCGGCTAGAGTAATGTCTCGTCATACGTTAGCTGAGGTAATTGAGCCTCGCTACCAAGAACTTTTTGAGCTGGTGCATGACGAAATTCGCGCCAGCGGTCTGGAAGAGCAAATCGCAGCAGGCCTTGTACTTACAGGCGGTACCGCTAAGATGGAAGGTGCTGTGGAATTTGCCGAAGAACTTTTCCAGATGCCCGTGCGCGTGGGCAAGCCCATTAACGTAAAAGGTTTATCTGAATACGTTGATGACGCAGGATTTGCGACAGTCGTAGGACTGCTGCAATATGGCAAAGTACAATCTGATAATAAGAAGTCCAGTACGCAGAAGACCGGTGAAAGCTTGTTTCATCGAGTGCAAAGCTGGTTTAAAGGTGAATTTTAATTTTATTTTGGGGGCGCTATAGCTGCGGCATTAAGGCTAGCAGGATGCAATTAGCCTAAGGGAATGACCTGGCGTAGTGTTTAAAAGACGTACAACCGGAGAGTAAGTATGTTCGAATTAATGGATAGTCACGGCGAAGAAGCCGTAATCAAAGTCATCGGTGTCGGTGGCGGCGGTGGTAATGCAGTTGAGCACATGGTGTCTCAAAGCATTGAAGGCGTAGAATTTATTGCAGTTAACACCGATGCGCAGGTGCTTCGTAGCTCAAGCGCAGACGTTACGCTTCAAATTGGTTCAAGCGTAACCAAAGGGCTAGGTGCAGGTGCCGATCCGAACATTGGTCGCGAAGCCGCACAAGAAGACAGAGAAACCATCCGCCAGGCACTAGACGGCGCAGACATGGTTTTCATCACCGCCGGCATGGGTGGTGGTACAGGAACGGGTGCAGCGCCAGAAGTGGCAAAGATTGCCCGTGAAATGGGTATTCTTACGGTGGCGGTTGTTACTAAACCATTCCCGTTCGAAGGTAAAAAGCGTACCTCGTTTGCAGAGCAAGGCATTGTAGAGCTTGCTAACAACGTAGACTCGTTAATTACTATTCCTAACGAAAAGCTATTAAAAGTAATGGGTCCAGGCACGCCACTACTTCAAGCGTTTAGCGCGGCGAATGACGTGCTACGCGGTGCGGTTCAAGGTATTGCAGAGCTAATTACTCGCCCTGGTCTTATCAACGTTGACTTTGCAGACGTACGTACTGTTATGTCTGAAATGGGTAAAGCCATGATGGGTAGCGGCGCAGCGAGCGGCCCAGATCGTGCTGAAGAAGCAGCTGAATCAGCAATTGCCAGCCCACTGCTTGAAGATATCGACCTGTCAGGCGCGCGCGGTATTCTTGTGAATATCACAGCCGGCCCAGATTTCGCTATCGATGAGTTTGAAACGGTAGGTAACGCCGTTAAAGCGTTCGCATCAGAAAACGCGACTGTGGTAGTAGGTACGGTTATCGATATGGAAATGACAGAAGAGCTTCGCGTTACCGTTGTTGCAACGGGTATTGGCGCAGAGCGCAAGCCTGACATTTCGCTAGTAAGCTCTGAAGGTTCTCGTCTAACACAGCCTGCTAAAGAATACGGTAACACACAAACAAGTGAACCGCGTTCGGCTGTAGGCGGTACAGAAGGTAACCAGGCACTTAAAGCAGATGATAGTGCTCAGCCAGACAACGATTTGGAGTACTTGGATATTCCTGCGTTTCTGCGCAAGCAGGCAGACTAATTTAGCTGCCTGAAAACGAAGGGAATTATTTTACGCTTGTGTTGTCTCACCTTATAAGGTGTAGAAACACAACGTGAAGAATTCGCGTGAATAGGTTAAAAAAATACGTAATTTGACTGAGTGAAATCCGTCAGATCGGGTATTTTTTGACATGTGAGTAAGAACTCACTATAATTCGCGCCCGCTTTTTTAATAGGTAAAAGCTTAAGCAGATGATTAGACAACGTACAATCAAGCAATCGGTACAAGAGACCGGAATTGGGCTTCATAAAGGGGAAAAGGTCACAATGACTCTCCGACCTGCGCCAGCAAACACGGGTATCGTGTTTAGGCGTGTTGACCTTGAACCACATGTTGACATACCTTCGCGTGCGAACGCGGTAGGTAATACCATGCTGTGTACGTGTTTAAATAATGAAGACGGTGTAACTATCCAAACGGTAGAGCACTTAGCGTCTGCGTTAGCGGGTTTAGGTATCGACAATATTATTGTTGAAGTAGACAGTAACGAGCTGCCAATTATGGACGGAAGTGCTAGCCCGTTCGTATTTTTACTTCAATCTGCAGGTATTGAAGAGCTAAACGCGCCTAAGCAATTTATTCGTATTAAAAAGCCTGTTCGCGTAGAAGATGGCGACAAGTGGGCCGAATTGGTACCTTATGATGGCTTCCGCGTTGATTTCCAAATTGACTTCGACCACCCGGTGATCAGTCAAACTCGTCAACACATGGTCATGGACTTCGATTCATGTTCTTATGTGAACGAAGTAAGTCGCGCGCGTACCTTCGGTTTTATGAGCGATTTAGAGTATATGAATGCTAACAACCTAGCGTTAGGTGGTAGCATGGAAAACGCAGTGGCGCTAGACGAATTCCGCGTGCTTAACCCTGAAGGGTTGCGTTACGATGATGAATTCTTGAAGCACAAAATATTGGACGCCATTGGTGATTTATATCTTGGCGGACACAGCTTGATTGGTGAATTGCGTGCATATAAAACGGGCCACGGCCTGAATAACAAACTGCTTAATGCAGTGTTAGCGCAAAAAGAGTGCTGGGAGTTCGTGACTTACGACTCGCAGGAATCAGCACCAATTCGTTATGCTCAACCCGTGTTAGCGTAAGATTTTTAAAAAGCCGCCTTACGGGCGGCTTTTTTTCGTATGGCAATTACTGAAATTAATGATACAGTAGCCGAATAATTAATATAAATTTCACCCATGTGTAAAAAGTGGCAAGGTAAGGCACTCGCCTTAACGTAAAGTCATAACACAGGCGTGAAACAGCAATAATCTCCGTGGTATGAAACTAACTATTACATTGGCTGGTAAAAATAAACGCTACAGACACAGCATTCGTGTCCGTACGCTTGTTAGTGCTACCGTGTTATCGTCAATTTTTATGTTAGTGTCGAGCCGTTCTACCGAATCGGTATCTGAAGATATTGCTCGTGTGCGTTTAGCCCAAACAGAAGTCAACGAACAACAAAAAGATGTTGAGGCGCTAAAGCAACAAACCTCCGTAAAGATAAAAGCCTTACTTTCTCACGTTGCTGAACTTTCAGCACAAGTTACATTGCTAGATGAGAAAGGTAAGCAAATAGCAACAGAATTAGGTATGTCAGCGGCTGACCTGGACGCTTTCGTGCCGGTATCGATACCGGATAACCTTCAAGACGATCCCATCCTTAACGAAATAGCTAAACTAGAGCAATCTCTCGATTTGAAGTCTCAACAGTTATCTATGCTTGAAAGTTTGGTTAGGGGTCACCATATAAACGAACAGAGCCAATTATCTGGTCGTCCCATTGAGTCAGGATGGTTGTCTTCTTATTACGGTATGCGGGCCGACCCGTTTACCGGCAAATCAGCCATGCATAAGGGTTTAGACTTCGCCGGTAAAGCAGGGGAGAACGTAGTTGCCACAGCAGCAGGTATAGTGACCTGGGCAGGCGAACGCTACGGTTATGGCCAGCTAGTCGAAATTGATCACGGTGATGGTTTTGTTACCCGATATGGGCATAACGACTCCCTTACGGTTTCAATTGGTGATGTGGTCACTAAAGGTGAAGCTATCGCTAAAATGGGCAACACTGGGCGCTCAACCGGCGTGCATGTTCACTACGAAGTAATAAGAAACGGAAAACAAGTCGATCCTCTGCCTTTTGTCTATAAAAAGTAGATAGAGGCAGCAGCCAGGTAAATTCGCGTAGTAGGTGCGTTTTATTAATAAAGCACTAATGACGACGAAACATTTTTTTAGAACATCGCTAAACACCCCTTAATTAGGGCTGTGTTTTATAGGTTTAATTTAGCTGTGCACGTTGTGCGGCGCCTCGACAAGTAGTGGAATATAAAAGCTAATGTTTTCAAGCATCCTTCGAAAAGTATTCGGTAGTAGAAACGACCGACTATTAAAAAAATTACGCAAAAACGTAGATGCCATTAATGCACTGGAAGCAGAATTTGAAAAGCTTTCTGATGAGGCGCTAAAGGCAAAGACCGACGAATTTAAAGCCCGTATAGAAAAAGGCGAAGCGCTAGACGATATTCTTGTAGAAGCGTTCGCTACAGTGCGAGAAGCCAGTAAGCGTGTATACGGCATGCGTCATTTCGACGTGCAAATGCTTGGTGGTCAAGTTTTACACGAAGGCAAAATCTCAGAAATGCGTACGGGTGAAGGTAAAACCCTTACCGCGACGCTACCTACGTATTTAAACGCATTGTCAGGCAAAGGTGTCCACGTCGTTACCGTGAACGACTACCTTGCCCGTCGTGACGCTGAGTGGAGTAATCAGTTATTTACCTTCCTTGGTATGCGTGTAGGCTGCAACATACCGGGTATGTCACCTGAGCAAAAGCGTGACGCTTACCAAGCTGATGTGACTTATGGAACCAACAACGAGTTTGGTTTTGATTACCTGCGTGACAACATGGCATTTAGCCCTCAAGACCGCGTACAGCGCCCCCTTAACTATGCAGTAGTGGATGAAGTTGACTCCATTCTTATTGACGAAGCCCGTACGCCGCTTATTATTTCAGGTCAGGCCGAGGATAGTTCAGAGCTTTATCGCCGCATCAACACCATTATTCCTAAGCTTGTTCAGCAAGAAAAAGAAGATGAAGAAGGCCAAGAAGGCGACGGTGATTACACTATCGACCTTAAAGCAAAACAAATTCATCTTACCGAGCGCGGTCAGTTACACGTTGAAGAGATACTTCACGAAGAAGGCTTATTGCCTGAAGGTGAGTCGCTGTTCGCTGCTGGTAATATTTCATTGCTTCACCATATCAATGCTGCACTTCGCGCGCACAAGTTGTTCTCGAAAGACGTAGATTACATCGTTAAAGAAGACCAAATCGTTATTGTTGACGAGCACACGGGTCGTACCATGGAAGGACGTCGTTGGTCTGAAGGTTTACACCAAGCGGTAGAGGCAAAAGAAGGCGTTCGTATTCAAAACGAAAACCAGACGCTAGCCTCTATTACTTTCCAGAACTACTTCCGCCTGTACAACAAACTTGCGGGTATGACAGGCACAGCTGATACCGAAGCGTTTGAATTCAACCATATTTACGGCCTAGAAACGGTAGTGATCCCAACTAACCGCCCTATGCAGCGTAAAGATATGCCTGATCTTATCTACCTAACGGCGGAAGAGAAGTACGAGGCTATTGTTGAAGATATTAAAGCGTGTGTTAAGCGCGGACAGCCAACCCTTGTGGGCACCGTGTCTATCGAAAACTCTGAGCTTATTTCTCGCATTCTTAAGAAGTCGAAAATTCCTCATAAGGTACTAAACGCCAAGTTCCACGAACACGAAGCTGACATTGTTGCTCAAGCTGGTAAGCCTGGCGCTGTCACCATTGCAACTAACATGGCCGGCCGCGGTACGGATATCGTACTTGGTGGTAACTGGCAGGCCGAGCTTGAGAAAATCGAGAATCCGACCGAAGCACAAATTGAAAAAGTAAAAGCGGCGTGGAAAGAAAGCCACGATGCGGTACTAGCGGCAGGCGGTCTTCATATAATTGGTACCGAGCGTCACGAGTCACGCCGTATTGATAACCAGCTACGTGGCCGTTCAGGCCGTCAGGGTGACCCTGGTTCAAGCCGTTTCTACCTATCACTAGACGATGCCCTAATGCGTATCTTTGCCTCTGAGAAAATGGGCAACATGATGAAGCGTTTAGGTATGGAACGCGGTGAAGCGATTGAGCATCCGTGGGTGACCCGCGCTATTGAAAATGCCCAGCGCAAAGTAGAAGGTCGTAACTTCGATATTCGTAAGCAACTGCTTGAGTACGATGATGTGGCTAACGATCAGCGTAAGGTTATTTACGAGCAGCGCAACGAGTTGCTAGATGAAGGCGACATTAGTGAAACTATCGCTGTAATCCGCGAAGATGTTGTTTCAAGCGTCGTGGACGAATACATTCCGCCACAATCACTAGAAGAGATGTGGGACGTAAGCGGCTTAGAAGAGCGTATGCGCGCCGACTTCGCGGTAGACCTGCCTATTAAGACATGGCTTGAAAATGACGACAAGCTGTATGAAGAGAAGCTTCGCGAGCGCATTTTAAATGAAGTCGTCGATGCGTATAAACAGAAAGAAGCGGTTGTGGGCGAGCAGGTGCTACGCCAGTTTGAAAAAGCAGTAATGCTACAAAACCTAGACAGCCACTGGAAAGAGCATTTAGCGGCTATGGATCACCTTCGTCAAGGTATTCACTTACGTGGCTACGCGCAGAAAAACCCTAAGCAAGAATACAAGCGAGAGTCGTTTGCGCTGTTCTCTGAAATGCTAGAAGCGCTTAAGGTTGAGGTTATTACTATCCTTGCCCGCGTTAAAGTGCAAGCAAAAGAAGACGTGCAAAAAGTAGAAGAACAACGTCGCCAAGCTGACGATGTACCAAAGAACTTTGAGCATGAAGACGCCACCGCAGCGCCAGAGGAAGCGAGCGACCAAGTGCGTACACAGGTTCGCGAGGGAGCCAAAGTAGGCCGTAACGACCCATGCCCTTGTGGTTCAGGTAAAAAGTATAAGCAGTGCCACGGTAAGCTTAAGTAATGAAAGTAGTACACGTTGCTGTGGGCGTTATTGCCCGCGGCGATGAAATCTTCATTACCCTTCGCCCAGACAATGTCCATCAGGGCGGGAAATGGGAGTTTCCCGGCGGTAAAGTGGAAGCAGGCGAAACCGTGCTTCAGGCATTAAAGCGAGAGCTTGCTGAAGAAGTAGGTATTAGCGTGAACCACAGCGAGCCTGTGATTGTTATTACCCATGACTATGGCGACAAGCAAGTTAAGCTAGACGTTCATCGCGTTTATGACTTTACCGGTGAGCCCCATGGCAAAGAAGGTCAAGCATCGCGGTGGGTTAACATTAATGCGCTTAACCCAGAAGATTTCCCTGAGGCAAACGTGCCTATAATAAAAGCATTACAAAAATAAAAATGGCCACAATATGATGTGGCCATTTTTTTGTCCGAACTATTTGTAACATCTGCGCGTTAAATAATGAAAAGCAGATGGTTGATCAGGCTTAAAGCACTATTCGCTCTGAGGTCGCAAACGCCACGTCTAGCTTGAAGTAAGCGGCTTCGTTAATGAAGTGAGGGTAAGTCTCTTTATCACTGTTCCAAGTAATATCTTTCCCGTCAAACGTTCTAAACACAGGCATGCCCGGCATTAACGGCTTGAAATCACTATCTTGAAGGGCGTGGTGAATCATTGCAGTGCGCTGACCATTTTCATCCAGCGGAAACCCGACGTTTTCACCTAAGCGAAATGCTTCGCATTGTGGCAAGTTGTCAGTTGATATACTGCCGTTGTTATAAGCCATGCAGAAGTCTAAAGTGACCTCGGCCATGGTTTGCGTTAGAAGGTACACATCTTCTCGTAACACCCCCTGTGGCTGGCCGCCCACTTCTATCATCACGCCTTTTTTGCCCGTGGTACACAAGTAACCATGGTCAAGATAAGGCTTTTCGTCTTCCACCAGAATATTGGCCTCGGGCATGTGATGCTTCACATAACGCGCTAACTGGGTATGGAATTCGTCAACTTCCAGAATGATTAAGGTTGCGCCCATTTCGCTGGTGGTGTTGTGAATGTCAATCACAAAGTCAGTCTTTGAATTCCCCTTAGGGCCGAGTTGTTGGTTTAATGACTTAGCCAGTACTGCTTCTTTGGCGCGACTCTCATTCGCAAGTCCCGCTAAGGTGAACTGCCTATTTAGGTCTTCTTCAACAAAACGAACATTAGCAGCCAGCGCTGCTTCGTTGGCAATAGATAAAGAAACGTTTAGTTCGTCGAATCGAGCAGGAAGGCCGAACTGTTGCCAGTTTCGAATCAGTTGAATACCACTGGTTTCATTTCCATGTGTACCACCAACAAGCGCGATAGAATTAAACATTCATGTTCCTTTTAAAAAATTGATGATGGGGAAGCCACAGGGCAACCCGTTAAAGTGAACTAGCCATGCAATCATTGAAAAGCGTATCTCGCATTATCAGACAATAGCCTGATACTACCCCACTGGACAACACACTTAAAACCATGCCTTGGGACTTTACCTAAAGTTCGTCTGTTCACCTATTTGAAAAACCTAGTGATTAAAAAAGTCGTCAGACTGCTCGGCTAGCATGGCTTCTATTTCTTCAACATCAATATGCTTTGGGGTGGCATCTTCTGCTGGTTTACCGGCAATCTTTCTATCTTCAGCCGCCCACTCGCCTAAATCGATAAGCTGGCACTTCTTACTGCAAAAAGGGCGAAACTCACTTTCAGGGCTCCACACGACCTGTTTAGCACAAATAGGACACTTCACTTCCATAATACGCTCCAGTGAAATACGTCACGCAAAGCTGAACACTCAATTATGAATGCTGTTGCGATAACAAAGGGAAAAGGAATTGGTGATAGTTTAACAGGCAGCGAGGCGAAACTGAATATTGCTTTCTACTGCGCCGCTTTGGCCTTCTTCTGGAGAAAACAGCATGAAGCGCAGTGCATACCGGTATTTATTTCCACTAAGCGTAGGGTAGTAGCCATCGTCTACGCTACACTTCACGCGAATGAGTTCATTTTTATCTTCGGCTGCACCTTGATAAAAGCCATTATCTGCAACGGCATCGACAAACTGACCACGTTCACGAATAAAAGAAAGGCTGACGGCAATAGCGTCATCAAGCAGACCTAAGGTATCGAGCCATTGATGTATATCAGCGTGTCGCTGCTCAAGAGGTTGCTGTAGCCAGAAGTGCAGATTAGGCAAGTCGAAACTGCATGCACCGCCTGGAATCGCAAACCGTTGTCGAATAGCACTAAGCAGTTTGTCGTCTTTTAACATACTGCCAAATCGGCGATCGGTCTTCAGTTTTTGCCTTAATGTCAGTACGGTTTTAAGGGCTTGCTCTAACGCTGCGCTGTCAATTTTAGGGTGTTTCGACCAATAGACGAGATTCTTTTCGTGGGCTTCAAGATCTTTCGTTAAATCAGAGCGTAAATCTAGCCTTTCAATTAAATCTAAAAGTTCGAAAAGCTGCTCAAAGAAAACGAGCTGCAGGTGAGTATGCTCAGATTTAGCCGTAATTTTTAGTTGTCCAAGCAGCTGCTCAACACGTAGATAGTTACGTACTTTTTCCTTTAGCGGAAATTCGAAAACAGCGTTACCCATGAAACCCCTTAAAACACGTTGATTTGGAGAAATTGCGCCAGAAATGCAATAAAACAGCGAATGGCAATAAGCCTAAAGCATCAAAGCGTTTAAGCCAAGTACACTTGTTCGACAAATCTTCTGTTTGACGCTATTTGTTCAAAAAAGTTTCAAAAAGTGTGCTTACAATGGGGGAAGCTTGCGTATTCGCTAGATATACCGTTAAACGTACATTTATTTGGCAGAATGTTTCAACAGCATTTCGTGAAGTTTTGAGACTTGGTCTTCAAGGGCGGATAAGGTTGTACTGTTATCCAAAACTTTATCTGCCGCTTTTATTCGTTCTTCTCGGCTGGCTTGAGACGCCATAATACTTTTTATGGTCTCTGCTGAACTACCGTCTCGCTTTAGTGCGCGTTCAAGCTGCATGGTTTCAGGGCAATCTACCACTACGACATAGTTACACATTTCCGTAAGCTTGTTTTCCACTAAAAGCGGTACTGATAAAATGCAGTAGGGCGAGGATGATTCGCCAATAAGCTGTTGCATACGCGTGCGAATAAGGGGGTGAAGTAATCCATTTAGCCAGTTTTTCTCTTCGCTGTTTGCAAACACTTTTTCCCGAAGCGCCGCACGGTTGAGGCTGCCATCTTCAAGTAAAATAGTGGGGCTAAAGCGCTCTGTAATCTTACTTAAGCCTTCAGACCCAAGCGCTACCACATCCCGAGCGACCTCGTCTGCGTCAACAATATCTATACCGCGTTGTTTAAAAAGGTCGGTGGCAGCAGTTTTTCCACTACCAATGCCGCCAGTTAACCCTACTACAAATGGAGGTCGGGATGTTGCCATAATCATTCTAGCCTTATCGGTTTAAAGCACGTAATCAAGGTAAGTAGTGATAATTTCAGCTTTAAAAAGCAGCGTAAGCCACCCTGCTACAGCAAGGTAAGGGCCAAAGGGGATGGCTAAGGATTTCCCCTTATTTTGCACAACCATAATAGCAATACCTGCAATGGCGCCCACCAGTGATGAAAGTAAGATGATAACGGGGAGCCCTTGCCAGCCTGTGAACGCACCTAAGGCGGCAAGCAATTTAAAATCGCCATAGCCCATGCCTTCCTTGCCCGTAACAAGCTTAAATAACCAATATACTGACCACAAGCTTAAATAGCCTGCCGTCGCGCCAATAATGGCGTCGGTCGTACCAACAAAAATGTTTTGAGTACTTAACAGCAGCCCAAGCCAAAGCAAAGGGAGCGTGAGCTGGTCTGGCAACAACATTTTATCTAAATCGATAAATAGCAAAGCCACGAGTACGTAGGTAAAAACCACGGCCCAAAGCGCTTGAGGCGTTGCACCAAATTGATAGGCTGCGAAGGTGCAGGCGATTGCAGTGAAAAGCTCAACCAGCGGATAGCGTACTGAAATAGCTACCTTGCACTTAGCACATTTGCCCTTTAGAAATAGGTAACTAATAACAGGAATGTTTTCCCATGCGCGAATTTTGTGGCCGCAGCTGGGGCAGGTGCTGTCTGGTTTTACCAGGTTAAAGGTATCGTCTTGCGATGGAGCGTTAGGTGTATCTAAACTGGTATCACCGTCGGTAAAATAGCTTTGGTATTCCTGCTGCCAGCTGCGCTCCATCATAATGGGTAAGCGGTAGATCACTACATTTAAAAAGCTGCCAACCATTAAGCTCACTAAGAAGATAAGGGTATAGAATATAGCGGGGTATAGCTGGCTAAGGGTTATTATAGCGTCCATGAAGTGCAATTCTTTTAGTTTTATTGGTGTTTAACTGAAACGGTTGTGTCCTAAAGCGCTACTTTATAGACCCGTTTCTAAGCGCTGCTTTTAAATCTGTAAAAATGCTTTGGTAAGTTATACCACGTTACCCATCTGGAATATAGGCAGGTACATGGCCACAATCAAGCCGCCAATAACCACGCCAAGTACGGCCATGATCATAGGCTCAAGCAAGCTGGTTAAGCCGTCTACCATGTCATCAACTTCTGCTTCGTAAATGGTGGCAATTTTACTTAGCATCTCATCGACAGAGCCAGACTCTTCACCTATGGCTATCATTTGCGTCACCATGTCTGGAAATACTTGGGTAGCGCGCATGGCTACATGCATAGGCATACCACCGGCCACTTCTTTGCGAATATATAAAATAGCGTCGCGGTATACTGCATTTCCCGAGGCCCCTGCAGCTGACTCTAACGCGCCTATTAGCGGTACACCTGCCGCAAAGGTGGTGGCAAGGGTTCGGGTAAAGCGTGCGATACTGGCTTTTTTAAGTATCTCGCCGATAACAGGAATTTTTAAAATATTCCGGTCTACCGTATCGCGAAGCTTTTGACTGCGCCTGTGCGCGCGCACAAACATAAAGCCTGCGGCTGCCACGCCCATGGCGATAAAAATACCGTAATCCTGTACAAACCGCGATATAGCCAGTACGAACTGGGTAAACGCAGGGAGTTCAGCGCCAAAGCTGCTAAAGATTTCTTCAAACTGAGGCACAACGAAAACAAGAAGAATAGTCGTAACAATAAAAGCAACGACCAAAACCGCGATAGGGTAAAACATCGCTTTTTTGATCTTTGATTTTAGTGCTTCGGCTTTTTCTTTATAGGTGGCAATACGATCGTAAATGGTTTCAAGGGCACCTGACTGTTCGCCCGTGTAAACCAAATCACAGTATAAATCGTCAAAATAAAGCGGGTGTTTTCGAAGCGCAGAAGAAAGTGGATTACCGGATTTGACTTCATCCGTAATTTCGCCAAGCAGTTTTCGCACTGCAGGGTTTGCATGGCCTTGTGCTATCATTTCTAGAGATTGAATCAGCGTAACACCTGCGGCTAGCATGGTGGCAATTTGTCGTGATATGACAGATATATCGGCAGGTTTTATTTTTTGAGTTCTGCCAAAAAGTGGTTGAGCTAGTTTTTTTACCTTATTCGCAGAAATCCCTTGGCGACGCAAAAGGTTTTTGGCTTCAGAAAGCGAGGTGGCCGAAATTTCACCTTTGCGAGATTGACCATTCCTGTCTTTTCCTTGCCAAGTAAACGTTGCCGTTGCTTTTGCCATTTAACTATCTCAAATATCTTCTTTCAACCGAGGGGAAATAAAAACAAAAACCCGACGTTAGTCGGGTTTTTGTTCAACTCGTTTAGATTAGCAAAGGCCTTTATCTACACAACCACCTGTTGTTGCCCATGTAACCGCACCATTATTGATAGTACCGGTTAGAATTAGAGTGTCTGCTGCTACAATACCGCTTTCTTCATTTGGAGTTACTGTAATTGTATAGCCGTTAGCAGCATCTCCCCCTATCTCTATGGTATTAACCGTTGATGCGTTAGTCCAACCTGCGTTTACCGCGATGTCAGTACAATCAGCAGGTACGCCCGTCTGAGCACATACTTCAACAGCGGTTTTAGCTGCACTTGATGCCGAGATTACTTCGCTATATGTCGCTCGAGCAGTGTAAGTCTGATAAGCAGGCAATGCGATTGCTGCAAGAATACCGATAATTGCAACAACAATCATTAATTCGATTAGGGTAAAACCTTTTTGGTTTTTAGTGTTCATGTTCATCATGGTTTTTCTCCGGGACGCGTATACACGCTAAGTTTAAATGTAATTCAAATTGACGTTTATACCCGAGTCGTCCATTTCAACGCCCCTGGTACTTGATACTCAGTATAGAATTTTATTAGTCGCTGACAAGTATAGGCAAATATACGTATGTCTAGCTTTTGCAGTATGACATGGTTCGTTATGCCTGTGCAGGTCTTATCACTTGTACTTTCGTATAAAAGTTAATGACTTATCTACGTATATCTAGCTATACACAGAGAACATCGAAGAGAAATGACGGAAGATATAAGTAACTTATCGTATTTCGGTTTATACCGCTACACGTTCATATTCATTGGATTAAACAAACAGTATTTACGCTAAATTCCTAACAAAATAAGAAATACAAAACACAAAACATAAACGGCGATTAACGATGGATAAATGGGTGTTTTCGTATTAGCTAACACATTTTAGTGCTACGAAAACACCATCGTCTTTCGCGTTATATCAATATAATTGTGCTCTTTCGTTTTACGTTATATCACTTGCTTTGCTAAGACAAATTGATACGTAGTGACAAATCTATAGCATGAACGTGTTTCGTTAACGCGCCAGATGAAATGTAATCTACGCCCAGTTTGGCAAGCGAGGCCAGTCGTTCATCAGTAATGTTCCCTGATACTTCCAGTTTACATTGGCCTTTATTAAGCGCTACTGCCTCTTGGATCTGTTCGTTAGTAAAATTATCTAACATAACAATATCGGCTCCCGCAGACAGGGCTTGTTCAAGCTCGGCTACGTTTTCAACCTCTACTTCCACAGGCTTGCCCGGCATCATAGATTTCGCTCGGCTTATCGCCTTTTCAATATTGCCACATGAAAAAATATGGTTTTCTTTGATAAGGAAAGCGTCGAATAGGCCAACACGGTGATTTTGTCCACCGCCGCAGCGTACGGCGTATTTCTGCGCATAGCGAAGCCCGGGTAGGGTTTTGCGCGTATCGAGAATTTTAGTGGTAGACCCTTCTAAATATTTGGCATAAAACGCAGTGACTGTGGCGGTAGCTGACAGTGTTTGCAAAAAATTAAGCGCGGTGCGTTCGGCGGTGAGAATCGCTCTGGCAGAGCCTTCCAAGCTAACAAGCAAGGTGTCAGCGGCAACACTGTTGCCATCTTTTACATGCCAAGTTAGTGATACCGATTCATCAATAAGCGCGAAGGCTTGTGTTGCCCAAGCGATACCGCACACTACGCATGGTTCGCGAGTAATTATCGAAGCCTTAGCATTTACGCTTTCGTCTATCAGGTTTGCGGTTATGTCGTGCGCGGCATCTAACTCGCCGCCAAGGTCTTCAATAAGCGCGTTAGAGACCTGTTCTCGTATCGCTTGCATATCTGGTGATGTCATCTTCATCGCTATGGTCTATTTAAAGGGTACGCAATATTAACCAATCTCCGCGCTGAGTAAACTCTAATTGGCGAAGAACACTCATTCCAAGCAGTATATGGTCATCCTGCATACCGGGGTTTAGGTTTGCTTTAACATTGCGCACCACAATGTCTCCAATGCGCAAGGTATTTATGTTAGATTCGGCGACTCTTACTACGCCATTGGCGGTACTGGCTAAACCTTCGCGGCCGGCTTTCAGCTGAAGGCGATTGGCTAAGTGAGCAGGTACTGCAACATCGGTTGCGCCTGTATCTACTAAGAACACCACTTCTTCGCCGTTTATATAACCTGTGGTTACATAGTGCCCCTGACGATTCTGCTTTAAGCGCACTTCGGTTTGAGAGCCAATGCGTTCAGACCTAGGTTCGCTATTTGGGTTAACCTGTTTCTCTAATAAGTCTGAGAAAACGAACACTAAAAGGCCGAAACCACAGAGCCATGCCAGTGCAACCATCCATTTGCCCGTTGATGCCGTCGGGTCTTGTTGTTCATTCATGCATAAACCTTTTTTAATTCAAAGTGGTGGCGAACTAAGCGTTTAGTTTCCTCAATGCTTTATCAAACAGACAATATGCGAGAGCTGCTTGATTTTTAAAGTATTGCAGTGCCACACTTACAACACTATACAATGTAGGCGGTTACGCTAAAAATCAAATATCGAATCAAACACTATGGTGCTTTATAATCAAGCAATCTTCACCGAAAGCCCTCATGCAGACCCTCGGCCTGACAACACCGACGTCAGCCTTTTAGTTATACACAATATTTCATTGCCGCCATCACAGTTTGGTACGCCTGGCATTCGGGAATTGTTTACCGGAACGCTCAACCCAGACGAGCACCCTTTCTATAAAGAAATAGCGGGGCTGCGGGTGTCTGCGCACTGCGTTATATACAGAACGGGGGAGGTTGAGCAGTTTGTTCCGTTCGACCAGCGAGCATGGCATGCCGGGCTGTCGTCGTTTCAAGGGAAAAGCCGTTGCAACGACTCTTCCATTGGTATTGAGCTAGAAGGTACAGACACCTTGCCATTTACCGATGCGCAGTATCACGCCTTAGGTGAACTAACTGATTTTATTACAAAGCGCTATCCTCGGATCACTTTAGGGCGTATCGTAGGACATAATGACATTGCACCGGGGCGTAAAACTGACCCGGGTGAAGCCTTCGATTGGGCACGTTATAGAATGCGAATATCGCAAGCGTAAGTGGTTTAACTAAAAAGGAAACACACGCCTATGATGCTAATGAGTTTACTGTTGGTTCTCAGCTTAGAGCGGCTGATATCCAAAACACCAAGCTGGCATATTGAAAAGTATGCGTCCCAATATCGCGATTTTCTGCAGAAAAAAGGGTGGTTAGGTGAGAAAGCCTCTTCGGCGGCACTTTACTTTTACCTTTTAGTGCCCGCGTTATTGCTAGGGGCTATTGAATATTGGCTGCTAGGCGCTTTTCTTACCTTTATTGAGCAAAGCATTGTGCTGTTTATCTGCATAGGTTGCCCAGTGCTAAGAGGAATTTATAAGAACTTCCTTAACGCTGCACAGCGGGGTGACCTGCAAGCCTGCAGCATGTATACCGATCAGCTAGGACACTGTGCAAGTCAATCTGACAGCGACGGCAGTGCAAGTGCAGAAGGAAAAAGCTTTGGCCAGCACCTTACATGGCTTAACTATCAGCATTATACTGCGGTGATGTTGTGGTTTATCGCGTTTGGTGCACCAGGGGCACTTTTTTACAGCATAAGTAGAAGCACTACGGAAGCCTTATGCGGGGCTAATCACCCTTTAAAAGGAGCGGCGGGAAGATTAATGTTTGCGCTCGACTATATTCCGGTTCGTGTGACGGCATTTGGTATGTTGATGATGGGGCATTTTTCCCGCGCCTTGCCAGAGTGGCTCAGTCATGCGCTTCAATTTGATGTACCTGCGTATGATGTGCTTACCCATATTTCTGCCAAAGCTGAGGTTTTAACCCCTGAAGAGCACCAAATGCAGGCTGAAAATGCAGCGATTGAGCCGCGAGTACTTGTAAAGTTAGCAAAACGTAATGTTATTTTTCTACTTGTTATTACCTCTGCATTAACGCTGGTAGGCAGCCTCGCATAATCAATATTTTTAACATTTACGACATCGTGAGCGTTTGGTCTATTTATTAACTGTAAGTAGATCAAATGCTTTGCATCGCATCACGGGCTCTTTTTGCCTCATCAGACCAGTTGTTGCATTTTTACTTTTCTTAACAAATTCAATAATAAAGCTTAACACAAAGCAAATCCCTGTGGCTTTGCTATGCTTGGAAGTATTTACCTCGAATTCGATCTGCCTTAAACTAGATAGGTAAAATGGTATTACCAATTGTGTCTGTGATTAAATTATCTCCGATTATTTTTTACATTCACCACCGTTATATCAGTACTGATTTAATTTAAAGGATACGAAGCGCGCATGCGTCAGCAGCGAAAAAAACTCTCTGATGTGATTACCGAACAACTCGAGTCAATGATACTCGACGGTACGCTATTGGCCGGTCAAAAGTTACCGCCAGAAAGAGAGCTCGCGTTAGAATTTGACGTTTCCCGTCCTTCACTGCGAGAAGCTATTGGTAACCTGCAGGCACGCGGTCTGGTCGAGCGCAAGCAAGGTGGCGGTACGTTCGTAAATCGCAACCTTAATTCAGCCATGACAGACCCGCTGATGGACCTGGTTAGTCAGCGCCCTGAAACCCAATTCGACTTGCTTGAATTTCGTCATGCCCTTGAGGGAATGGCAGCGTATTACGCAGCACTTCGTGGGCAACCTGAAGATTATGAGGCGTTAAAGCAAGCACTTAACGATGTACCTACGCCTAAAGCGCATGAAAGTAAACGTGCTCAGGCAGAAGCATTGGGTCAGTTTTACATCATTATGGCAAGAGCATCCCACAATATGGTGCTTTTACATGTAATGAGCACCATGCAAAGTATGCTGGTGGACAATATTGAACGAAATTTTGACATGTTGGCAGCGCACCCTGAAGCGGTGGAAGACATTGCGAAACAGCGTCGCGAAATTGTAGAGGCGATTGCTTCTCGCGACCCGGAAGCTGCGCGCCAAGCATGTAATACGCATTTAGCGTTTATTGAAAAAACGCTATTAACCATTAATCAACGCGATACACGGGTTCAACGCGCATTGCGTCGATTAGAGATTTAGTTACTTGGCTAAGGCTAGCTAAGCAAGGCTTAGGTAACTATTCATTCGCAGAGGCCGGTCAGGTTTTTTCCTGTGCCACTGCAAAAGCAGGTGAGCCAGATTGGGTCACTGTGAGTACAACGTAATTTAGTTTTCCTTCTTTTAGCGCTTTTAAGATTAAGGGCAATGCTAAGGGAGGATTTTCTATATAAGCAAAAAATAGGATGGCACCATGTCTGATATGATGCACCAAGATGTAGATCCTCAAGAAACTAAAGAGTGGATTGATGCGCTTGAGTCGGTTTTAGAAGAGGAAGGCGTAGAACGCGCCCACTATTTACTCGAAAAACTTATTGATAAAGCACGTCGCAGCGGAGCGCACTTACCGTATGACGCTACTACTGCCTACATCAATACTATCCCAGCAGCGCAAGAGCCAAACATGCCTGGCGACTTGACCATCGAAGCGCGCATTCGTGCCGCTATTCGTTGGAACGCACTAATGATTGTATTGCGTGCATCGAAAAAAGACCTAGAGCTTGGTGGCCACATTGGTAGCTTCGCATCATCGGCTATGCTTTACGATGTAGGCTTTAACCACTTCTTTAAAGCGCCTAATGAAAATCAAGGCGGCGACTTTATTTTTGCACAGGGCCATATTTCTCCGGGTATCTATGCGCGTTCTTTCATGGAAGGCAACTTAACTGAAGAGCAGCTAAATAACTTCCGTCAAGAATGTGCGGGCGATGGTCTATCGTCTTACCCACACCCTCACTTGATGAAAGACTACTGGCAGTTCCCAACCGTATCTATGGGCTTAGGTCCACTTCAAGCTATCTATACAGCACGCTTCCTTAAGTACCTAACTAACCGTGGTATTAAAGACTGCTCAGGTCAGCGCGTATACTGCTACATGGGTGACGGTGAGTGTGATGAGCCAGAAAGCTTGGGTGCAATTGGTCTTGCATCTCGTGAAGGCCTAGATAACCTAACGTTCGTTATCAACTGTAACCTTCAGCGCCTTGACGGCCCGGTACGTGGTAACGGCAAAATTATCCAAGAACTTGAAGGTACGTTCCGCGGCGCAGGCTGGGAAGTCGTGAAAGTGATTTGGGGTAGCTACTGGGATGAGTTACTAGCTCGCGATAAATCTGGCAAGCTAATTCAGCTTATGGGTGAAACCGTAGACGGTGAATACCAAAACTGTAAAGCCAAAGGCGGCAAGTACACCCGTGAAAACTTCTTCAACAAGTACCCTGAAACAGCGGCACTTGTAGCAAACATGTCTGATGATGACATCTGGCGTCTAAACCGTGGTGGTCACGACCCAGTTAAAGTATTTGCAGCTTACCAAAAAGCGATTGATACCAAAGGTCGTCCAACGGTAATCCTTGCTAAAACGGTTAAAGGTTTCGGTCTTGGTGCATCAGGCGAAGCACAGAACGTAGCGCACAACGTTAAGAAAATGGACGTTGATTCGATCAAACAGTTCCGCGACCGCTTCAACATTCCAGTAGCTGATGAGAAAATTGAAGAACTGCCATACTTTAAGTTCGACGAAGACAGCGAAGAAATGAAGTATCTTCGTGCACGTCGTGAAGCGTTAGGTGGTTACCTGCCTTCTCGCCGAGAGCAGGCAGAAGAGCAACTAGAAATTCCAGAGTTAAGCGCATTCGACGCTATCTTGAAAGGTTCTGGCGACCGTCAAGTATCGTCAACCATGACGTTTGTACGTGTGCTTAATGCATTGTTGAAAGATAAGAAAATTGGTAAGCGCGTTGTACCAATTATTCCTGATGAAGCCCGTACCTTCGGTATGGAAGGCTTGTTCCGTCAGGTAGGTATCTATGCTAACGAAGGCCAGAAATACGTGCCTCAAGATGCAGACCAAGTGGCTTACTACCGTGAAGACAAGAAAGGTCAGGTACTGCAAGAAGGTATTAACGAGCTAGGTGCAATGGCATCGTGGGTAGCGTCTGGTACGTCTTACTCAACCTGTAACGCGACCACTATTCCGTTCTACATTTACTACTCAATGTTTGGTTTTCAACGTGTTGGTGACCTGGCATGGGCAGCGGGCGATAGCCAAGCACGTGGTTTCCTATTAGGCGCAACAGCAGGTAGAACTACGCTTAACGGTGAGGGTCTACAGCACCAAGACGGTCACTCACACGTTCAGGCAAACCTTATTCCTAACTGTATTACTTACGATCCAACGTACGGTTATGAAGTCGCGGTTATCGTTCAAGACGGTCTACGTCGTATGTACGGCAACAACGAGAATGTGTTCTACTACCTAACATTGATGAACGAGAACTATCAACACCCTGCAATGCCAGAAGGTGATGATGTTGCTGAGCAAATCATTAAAGGTATCTACAAGCTAGAGCGCGTTGAAAACGACAAGTCTAAACTTAACGTACAGCTAATGGGCTCAGGTACTATCTTGAACGAAGTACGTAAAGCGGCACAGATTCTGTGTGAAGACTACAACGTATCTTCTGACGTTTACTCGGTAACCTCGTTCAACGAGCTAGCCCGTGAAGGTCAGGACGTAGCACGCTGGAACATGCTAAACCCTGAAGCTGAGCAAAAAGTACCTTACATTGGTCAGGTAATCACGAAAGATGCAGGTCCTGCGATTTCTGCCACTGACTATGTGAAGAACTACTCAGACCAAGTACGCGCGTTCATTGAAACTGAATACCGCTGCCTAGGTACAGACGGTTTCGGTCGAAGTGATAGCCGCGAAAACTTGCGTACTCACTTTGAAGTTAATGCGTCATACATTGTGGTTGCATCACTTTACGAATTGGCTCAGCGCGGCGACGTTGAGAAGAAAGTGGTAGCAGAAGCCATTAAGCGTTTTGATATCAACGCTGAAAAACTTAACCCACTTTACGCGTAAGCCAGATAAGGTATTTTACATATGTCAGATATTCAAAAGATTATCGTACCCGATGTAGGCGGTGACGAAGTTGAAGTTATCGAGCTATGTGTTGCCGTAGGCGACAACATCGAAGCCGATGAAGGCGTTGTTACTGTAGAAAGTGACAAGGCGTCAATGGACATCCCAGCACCATTTGAAGGTGAGATTGTAAGCCTGTCTGTATCAGTAGGCGATAAAATCAAAGAAGGCGATGTGATTGGTGAAATGAAGGCTGCAGGTGGTGGCAGTTCGGATGAGAGCAGCGCTGAAGAATCATCTTCAGACGACGCTTCACAAGAAGAAGCTCCAAAAGAAGAAAGCAAGTCAGATGCAGCGCCTGCTGCTTCTGGTACCAGTGAAGTGATTGAAGTTGCCGTACCGGATATCGGCTCTGATGACGAAGTAGACGTTATCGACGTGTTGGTTTCAGTTGGCGACACCATCGAAAAAGAAGATGGTCTTATTACCCTTGAAACTGATAAAGCGACGATGGACGTTCCCTCAACACACGCGGGTACAGTGAAAGAAGTTCTTATCAGTAATGGTGATAAGGTAAAAGAAGGCACGGTAGTGATTAAGCTTGAAATAGCTGGTGAAGGCGGTTCAAGCGAATCGTCTTCAAGTGCATCGTCTTCAACTGAGAAAGCTGAAAAATCAGAAGCGTCTTCTAACGAAGCGTCGAGCCAACAAGAATCAGCACCTAAAGCAGAAGCAAGCAGCGAGACTATCGAAGTTGCTGTACCTGATATTGGTGAAGACGGTGAAGTTGACGTTATCGATGTACTTGTATCGGCTGGCGATACGGTTGAAAAAGAAGACGGCCTAATTACGCTAGAAACTGATAAAGCCACCATGGATGTACCTTCAACACATGCAGGTACCATCAAGGAAGTCTTTATTAAAACAGGCGATAAGGTTAAGCAAGGCACATTGGTTGTTAAGCTAGAAACTAGCAGTGGTGAAACTTCAGCGCCAGCGTCTGAAAAGCCAGCTGAAGCACCTAAACAAGAAGCGCCTAAGAAAGAAGCAAAAAAACAGTCTTCGCAACAAGGCGAGTCTCAAAATCGCTCTCCTGTGCCTCCAGCGCCAGAAGCGAAAAGTACAGGTAAAGCACACGCTTCACCATCAGTACGCCGTGTTGCGCGCGAGTTTGGTGTAGACCTAACTCAGGTTAAAGGCTCAGGCCCTAAAAACCGTATTTTGAAAGAAGACGTTCAAGCCTATGTGAAAGCGGAACTGGCTAAGCCTAAAACTGCGGCCGCGTCAGGTAATGCCCCTGCGGGTGACAACGTACTTCAAATTGTGCCGGTTAAACCTGTTGATCACAGCAAGTTTGGTGAAATTGAAGAGCAAAAGCTTTCGCGCATTCAGAAGATTTCTGGCCCGTTCTTACACCGTAACTGGGCGACGATTCCGCACGTTACGCAGTTTGATGAAGCCGATATCACAGACGTAGAAGATTTCCGTAAAGAGCAAAATGCTTACCACGCGAAGATTAAGTCTGGTCTCAAGATTACGCCGCTAGTATTCGTAATGAAAGCGGTAGCGAAAGCCCTTGAGAAATACGAAGTATTTAACTCATCACTGTCTGACGACGGCGAAAGCTTAATTATCAAGAAGTTCATTAACATTGGTATTGCGGTGGAAACACCGGGCGGCCTTGTAGTTCCTGTTATTCGCGACGTGAATAAGAAAGGCATTGAAGAACTTTCTCGCGAGCTTATCGAAACATCGAAGAAAGCCCGTGAAGGTAAGCTTAAAGCTGCAGACATGCAGGGTGGTACGTTTACTATCTCTAGCCTAGGTGGTATTGGCGGTACGGCGTTTACGCCTATTGTAAATGCACCAGAAGTCGCCATATTAGGTGTGTCTAAGTCTGAGATGAAGCCTAAGTGGAATGGTAAAGAGTTTGAACCGCGTCTGATGGTGCCTTTGAGCCTGTCATACGATCACCGTGTAATCGATGGTGCAGTAGGTGCAAGATTCTCTACCGAGGTTGCTGCAAACCTAACTGACTTACGCAGAATCATACTTTAAATAAAAGGTCGAAAAAGTTTACAATATCAGTAACATTTTCGACGATTTTATCAGCCCATTTGGTGGCATTTAGGTTATGCTATGACACAAAAGTAATAGCATAACCCTACAAGAACAGGATTGAGGTTCACAATGAGCGAAATTAAAACGCAATTGGTGGTACTGGGCGGCGGCCCTGGCGGTTATTCAGCAGCTTTCCGTGCAGCTGACTTAGGTATTGAAACAGTTATCGTAGACTCGCGTGACACCCTAGGCGGTGTTTGTCTTAACGTTGGCTGTATCCCTTCAAAAGCCCTTCTTCACGTTGCTAAAGTGATGAAAGAAGCGAAGCACCTTGCAAGTCACGGTGTATCGTTTGGCGAGCCTACCATCGATTTAGACAAAATCCGTGAATACAAAGACGGCGTTGTTAAGCAGTTAACAAACGGCCTTAGCGGCATGTCTAAAATGCGTAAAACCAAGCATGTACAAGGCTTTGGTAAATTCACAGGCGCAAACACCCTAGAAGTAAAAAATGGTGACGACGTTACTACTATTACTTTTGAAAAAGCGATTATTGCTGCGGGCTCAGAGCCAGTAAGCCTACCGTTCATCCCTGAAGATGACCGCGTAATCGACTCAACTGGCGCACTGGAAATGAAAGACATTCCAGAGAAGATGCTAGTACTAGGCGGTGGTATCATCGGTCTAGAAATGGGTACTGTGTACGAAGCACTAGGCTCAAAAATTGACGTAGTTGAATTCTTAGACCAGCTAATTCCAGCTGCTGACAAAGATATCATGAAAGTATTCATGAAAGACTACAAAGACAAGTTTAACATCATGCTTGAAACCAAAGTGACTGCGGTTGAAGCGAAAGATGACGGCTTGTACGTAACGTTTGAAGGCAAGAATGCACCTTCAGAGCAAGTGCGTTACGACAAAGTATTGGTTGCTGTTGGCCGTAAGCCAAACGGTAAGCTTGTTGGTGCTGACGCTGCTGGCGTAAACGTTGACGATCGTGGCTTTATCAATGTTGATAAGCAAATGCGTACCAACGTTGACCACATCTTCGCAATCGGTGATCTTGTTGGCCAGCCAATGCTTGCCCACAAAGCCGTTCACGAAGGTCATGTTGCTGCAGAGGTTATTGCAGGGCAGAAGCACTACTTCGACCCACGTGGTATTCCTTCAGTTGCTTATACCGAGCCAGAAGTTGCTTGGGTTGGTGTTACTGAGAAAGAAGCGAAAGAACAGGGCCTTAGCTATGAAACTGCGACATTCCCTTGGGCTGCATCTGGCCGTGCTATCGCTTCTGATGCCACTAACGGTATGACGAAAATGATCTTCGATAAAGAGTCAGGCCGCGTTATCGGTGGTGCAATGGTAGGTACAAACGCAGGCGAAATGCTTGGCGAAATTGGCCTAGCATTAGAAATGGGTGCTGACGCAGAAGACGTTGCACTTACTATTCACGCTCACCCAACGCTTAACGAGTCTATTGGTCTTGCGTCTGAAATCTTCGAAGGAAGCATTACTGACCTGCCAAACCCTAAAGCGAAGAAAAAGAAGTAACATAGCTTCTTTTAAAAATACTTTGAAAGCCCTCTTCTAAGCGGGCTTTTTTGTACTATGCTTTTAATTCACGTGCTAATTTCAAACGAAAATTTAGGACGTTAGTAAATAGAACGCTAGTAAATAGTAAGCGGTGGTAGATGTCGGAAAAAATCACAGATCCAATTAAAGTACAGTCAAAACACGGTGAATACAGCATCGAACTACAGGGGAACATTATTCGCCTAGACGGCAAAGGCGTAGTAACAAAAGCGTTATTCCAACTTTATCACGAAGATGTAAAAAAGCTCGCTTTGCCTTTAGGTGGGCAGCCCTGGGGTTTTTTAATATCTGTTAAAGGCGTAGGCATATTAACCCCTGACGCCGAGCACGCGTTAATAGATTCGGTACGGATGAGAAAGCAATATGGAATGCAAGCATGTGCCTTTGTTACTACCCATGCAGACATTCCAGCGCTCGTGAAAAGTCAATTTGAGCGAGTTTATAAAGCCGCAAGTATTGCCTGTTATTTTTGCGATTGTGAAAGCGAAGCCCTTAGCTGGCTAGCCACACTAAACTGCTTTTTAGAAACAGATTAGGCCGTTTCCTTCCCAGTTATCGCTTTTGCTTCTTCATCATTACTCGGCGTGCTCAAATGTGCTGGCGTAAACCCTTCACAGTCCATGTTTCTCTCATCCATAAAACGCTTCACCGTGTCAGCGCAGTACGCCTTGCGACAGCATTGAGAAAGCAACATTTCGTGGCGTTGAACCCGCTCTCGAATAAACTTCACCACTAAACCGCGAAGCCACTGTAAGCCGGCGTCTTGGTCTTGACGTTTATGCCACATCACTGACAGCGGCGAACTGACGATTTCAATGGGCGTTTCAAACACGGCCAGCTCGCCAGAAAATATCTCTTTTTCCATTACAAGTGATGGCGCTACACAAATAAGATTACTCTCTTTTAATAACGGAGTGGCGTTGTGGAACTGATTCACCGACATAGCAACACGGCGCTTAAGGCCTAAATTTGCTAATACTTGATCAGTTGGCCCGCTTACATCGCCGGTTACTGAAACTAATAGGTGGTCGGCCGCCACAAAGTCTTCCAAACTAAGCTGAGACTTAGCTAATGGATGGTCGGGGCGCATGACTACCACCCAGCTTAGGTCAAGCACGTGCTCAGCGCGAATAACCGAGCCCGGCTCTTGGTATTTTGAAAAGGTGAGTTCGGCTTCGGCGTCCTTTAGGATCTTGTCCGTCTCCATATCATAGTTCGGGATAGCGTGGATATTGATACCCGGCGCTTCGTTTTCTATAACTTTACGCAGCGGGCCCCATACCATAGAAACAATGCTGTCGGTGGCGGCAATACGAAAGGTACGTTTAGCTGTTGCTGGGTTAAAGTCGGTGGGGTTTACTGCAACCTCAAGCTCGCCCAATGGCCCTTGAATTTGGCTCCACAGATTTTTAGCAAACGAAGTCGGTTGAATACCGCGCCCGTCTTTCACGAATAGTTCATCGTTCCATGCAGTGCGCATACGTGAAAGCGCATTGGAAACGGCGGGCTGCGTCATTGATAGCCTATCTGCTGCACGGGTAATTGCCCCTTCAGTCATAATGGCATCAAAAATCATTAATAAATTTAAATCATGTGGACGCATCGTCGTCTCCAAATATCGTTTACTCATTATATATAAACTAAACGTAGTATAACGCTTGTGAGCAATTCTCGTACTATGTCATGGCTTTCAAACAGCATGAAAATGCTTTTACTAAGTACCTTAAAATTCACTTGTTGTTATTTAAGGCTCTGATATTTAGACGCTTTTTTATTCAAATTAATAGCTGGCGCAATACTAACGTTAATAAATAACCGAACATATACCATCTTAAGTTTACGCCCCTGAAACCTTGTTGTAACGCTAGGTTTTCAACTTTTTATCACTTCATTAACGCTTTTAAGGCGTTTTTTCAGTTCGCATCAATATATAACATCATGTGATGTGTTGCATATTAAAAGATAATTATTTTTATTGTTTTGGGGTGTGCATAATGCGCGGCATCAAACTTTAGTTTAATTTTTTAGAGAATCTTGCAATGAAAATTTTTACCCGTTTATTGGCAATAGTAAGCCTAACTGCGCTAGTCGCTGCATGCGGTGACGAGCAGGATCCAGGTCAATCGATGAGCGCTGGCGCAAATGCTGGTGTGCCTGTTGATGTGGCTACGGTTATCACCCAGCGTTTAACCGAGTGGGATAATTTTACCGGCCGCTTAGAGTCCCCTCATATCGTTGCATTGCGCCCACGTGTATCGGGCTATATCGACTTTGTTGCATTTGACGAAGGTGAGTACGTAGAGCAAGGCCAAACTTTATTTCTAATTGATAACCGTACGTTTAAAGCGGAAGTCGACCGTTTAACCGCGCAGCTTGAAGAAGCGAAAAGCCGTGTTCAGCTTGCTGAGCAGAACTATAATCGCGCGTTCAAACTTCGCAAAACGCAAGCGGTGTCTGAAGAAGTGCTAGACGCCCGTTTAGCAGAAAAGAATCAAGCGTTAGCAAGCTTAAATCAAACACAAGCTGCCCTTGAAGTAGCGCGACTAAATCGCGGTTTTGCGCGTGTTGAAGCGCCTATTTCAGGTCGTATATCTCGCGCCAATATCACGGAAGGTAACTTTGTTACTGCAGGTCAAACAGAACTTACTCGTATTGTTTCTACCGATCGCCTATACGCGTACTTCGATATTGATGAGCAGACTTACTTAAATTATTTGAGTGACAATTCAAACGGCAATAAAAAAGCATCAACTGCCGTTAGCGATCAACCCGTAGCTATGCGCCTTGCGAATGAATCGGATTATCAGCACTGGGGCCAAATAGACTTCATTGATAACCAAGTAAACGGCAGCACGGGTACGTTGCGCGTTCGCGCAGTATTTAACAACGAAGATGGCCGTTTAATTCCTGGCCTATTTGCACACCTTAAACTTGCAGGTGATACCGATGGACAGGGCATTCTTATAAAAGAAAAAGCCATTGGTACAGACCTTAACAATAAGTATGTATTAGTGGTTAACGACGAAAGCAAGGTTGAATATCGCGCCGTAAAACTGGGCGATAAAGTAGGCAGTATGCGCATTATCACACGCGGCTTAAATGCCAACGACACTATCGTAGTTAATGGCTTGCAGCGCGTTCGCCCAGGTGCACAGGTTGCCGCTAATAAAGTGCCAATGGGCGATGAAGATGCATTAGCTAACTTATCAAGCTGGCAGCAGCGCGTTGACAACGCATCACAAGTTACCCAAAACATGGCGCAGGTCGAGGATGTTTTATCTGGCGGTTCATTTGCCACAGGTACAGCAACGGCAGGTCTTAAGTAATGAATATTTCGCAATTCTTTATTAGCCGCCCCATTTTTGCGGGCGTGCTATCCCTACTCATATTTATTGGTGGTGCCATTGCCGTGTGGCAGCTACCAATTACCGAGTACCCAGAAGTCGTGCCGCCTACCGTGGTTGTCACCGCAAATTACCCGGGTGCAAACCCAGAGGTTATTGCTGAAACCGTCGCCACACCATTAGAGCAAGAAATTAATGGTGTTGAAGACATGCTGTATATGTCGTCGCAGGCAACCAGCGATGGCCGCATGACCTTAACCATCACTTTCGCCATTGGGACAGATCCAGATGATGCAACAACGCTGGTACAGAACCGCGTTAATCGCGCTACACCGCGCTTGCCACAGGAAGTACAGCGTTTAGGGGTTGTTACCGAAAAGTCATCGCCAGATTTAACCATGGTGGTGCATTTAACCTCGCCTGATAACCGTTACGACATGTTATACCTGTCTAACTATGCCGACCAGTTTGTTAAAGATGAGCTAGCGCGCATTAATGGGGTAGGGCAGGTACGTTTATTCGGTGCGGGTGAATTCAGCATGCGTGTATGGCTAGACCCTAACAAGCTAGCGGCCCTTCAGCTAAATCCGGGTGACGTGGCAACTGCTATTGCAGACCAAAACCAGCAGGCGGCGGCAGGTAGCTTAGGCGCACAGCCAACAGGCTCAAGCGAATTTCAGCTGTTAATTAACGTTCGAGGTCGTTTAAAAGATGAAGCCGAATTTGAAAATATCATTGTTAAGTCGGGCGAAAACGGCGAAATTACACGCTTAAAAGACATTGCACGCATTGAACTAGGTGCAGATAACTACGCCTTGCGTTCGCTGTTAAATAATAACCCGGCAGCCGCTATTCCTATTTTCCAGGCACCCGGCTCTAACGCTATCCAGATATCAGATGATGTGCGAGCGCGCATGGCTGAACTGTCACAAATGTTTCCTGATGGTTTGGAATACGACATTGTCTACGACCCCACGGTATTTGTAAGGGGCTCTATCGAGGCTGTGGTAGATACCTTGTTTGAAGCTGTATTACTTGTTGTATTGGTAGTTGTGCTGTTTCTTCAAACATGGCGTGCGTCTATCATTCCCTTGGTTGCCGTGCCTATATCATTGGTAGGTACCTTTGCTTTTATGCAGCTAATGGGGTTCTCTCTTAATGCGTTGTCATTGTTCGGTTTGGTGCTGGCAATTGGTATCGTGGTAGATGATGCCATTGTGGTAGTGGAAAACGTAGAGCGCAACATTGCAGAAGGTAAGTCGCCCTTTGATGCAACCGTTCAGGCAATGAAAGAAGTGACTGGGCCCATTATAGCCACAACGCTAGTCTTAGCCGCTGTTTTCATTCCTACAGCCTTTATGAGTGGTCTTACCGGGCAGTTCTATAAACAGTTTGCACTTACTATCACTATATCTACAGTTATATCGGCGATTAACTCGCTGACTCTTAGCCCTGCACTGTCTGCGCTATTGCTAAAGCCTCATGGTAAAGCTAACGACTGGCTAACCCGCGGTATGGACAAAGTGTTTGGCCGTTTCGTGTTTACCCCTTTTAACCGCGTATTCGAGCGAGGCTCAAAAAAATACACCGGCGCTGTGGGTGGGTTAATTCGTAAGAGTGGTATTGTGGTGGTGTTATATGCGGGGCTTATTGCGCTTACGTACAACCAGTTTGCAACTACGCCTACCGGCTACGTGCCCGGCCAGGATAAGCAATATTTGGTAGCATTTGCGCAGTTACCTAATGCGGCAAGCTTGGATAGAACTGAAGAGGTTATTCGCGAAATGTCACGCATTGCCATGGAGCACCCTGGTGTATCTGACGCAGTGGCTTTCCCGGGGCTTAACATTAACGGTTTCACTAATAGTCCAAGCTCAGGTATTTTGTTTACCCCGCTTAAACCTTTTGATGAACGTCAATCCCCCGAACTGTCGGCGGGCGCGATTGCCGCAAAACTTAATCAGCAATTTGCTTCTATTAAAGGCGCGTATGTGGCTATCTTTCCACCTCCGCCAGTAATGGGGCTAGGTACCATTGGTGGCTTCCGTTTACAGGTAGAAGACAGAGGGAATTTGGGTTTTGAAGCGCTTGAGCGTGTTACCCAAGAGGTGATTGGCAAAGCGTGGGCACATCCTGCTCTAACCGGTTCATTCACCAGCTTTACCGTTGCCGTCCCCCAGCTTGATGTAGATGTGGACCGCGAAAAAGCGGTAAGTCAGGGGGTGAACATTGATACCTTATTTACCACCCTTCAAGCATATTTAGGCTCGCTGTATGTCAATGATTTCAACCTGTTTGGCAGAACATACCAAGTCAATGTGCAGGCCGATGCCCAATATCGCCAAGAAATAGGGGATATTACTCAGTTTAAGATTAGAAACAGCCAAGGAGAGATGATCCCGCTGGGTTCTTTCTTAGACGTTCAACATAGCGCAGGGCCTGACCGCGTTATGCATTACAACGGCTATGTCACCGCTGAAATAAACGGTGCCCCAGCGCCTGGCTATTCGTCTGACCAAGCAAAAGCGGCGATAGAAGAAATTTTAGCGGACACCTTGCCACTGGGAATGACCTACGAATGGACCGAGTTAACTTATCAGCAAATATTAGCGGGTAATGCATCAGCGTTTGTATTCCCATTAGTTGTGCTTTTAGTGTTCTTAGTACTGGCTGCGCAATACGAAAGCCTGCGTTTGCCACTGGCAATCATATTGATTGTTCCCATGACCTTGCTGAGCGCGCTTATTGGTGTGCAAGTTTATGGCGGCGACAACAATATTTTTACCCAAATAGGTTTGATTGTACTGGTTGGCCTTGCAACGAAGAACGCCATTCTTATTGTCGAGTTTGCCAAAGAGCTTCAAGACAGTGGTATGGATGCGCTTTCTGCCATTAAAGAAGCGAGCCGCTTGCGTTTACGTCCAATCTTAATGACATCAATTGCGTTCATTATGGGGGTTTTACCTATGGTTATTTCTACCGGCGCTGGTGCTGAGATGCGCCAGGCGATGGGGGTTGCCGTATTCTCAGGCATGATAGGCGTAACCTTCTTTGGCTTAATCCTTACCCCTGTATTTTACTATTTGCTAAAGCGCAAAGGTTAACTCTCCCGTCTACCCAAGCGTTGCCCTCTTAAGGGGCTCTTTAGGCCACTCATTTGAGTGGCCTTTTTTTTGCCACCATTGATCAGCTTTTATCTCGTTTTGTGAAACTGAAAAGCTTATATTCGCTTATACCCTGTAAGTTGAGTGGAAAGCACAGTAAACAAAGCGGAGTTTAGAATGAAAATAGGTGCAGCAATAGTAATGGCGATGGGCATGGTGGTTGCTGTGTCTTTACTTGGTGTTCAGGTGTCTTCTGCCATGAACGATATGCAAACGTGGAACAGGGTAGTCACGGTGAAAGGGCTATCAGAGCGAGAGTACATCGCTGACCAAGTCATTTGGCCTATTCAGTTCGTCGATGCCGGTAACGACTTACCTCAGCTTTATGAGCATATCGAGAAAAACAGTATAAAGGTAGCTAGCTTTCTAGAAGATAAAGGGATTCCCGCAGAAAGCATCACCATTGGTAAACCTGAAATTAACGATAAACTAGCCCAGCAGTATGGAAGCAGTGAAAAGGCGCCATTTCGCTATAGCGCCATTCAAACCGTTACTGTTTTCTCTGATGAGGTGGAAAAGGTACGCGAGCTGATGCAGCAAATTGGGGAGCTTATCAAGACTGGCATTGTGCTATCAGAGCAAAGCTATCGCGCGCAGCCAGACTACGTATTTACTCGATTAAATGACGTTAAACCCACTATGATAGAAGAGGCGACGTTAAATGCCCGTGAAGTCGCAGAAAAATTTGCGAAAGACTCTAAAAGTACCTTAGGTAAAATTAAGCGTGCTAACCAAGGGCAGTTCAGTATCTCAAGTCGCGATAGTCATCATCCTCACATCAAAAAGGTTCGCGTGGTGTCTACCATCCAATACACCCTTATAGATTGATAATCATGATATGATCTTTAGGGCATTTACATGGCATGCGCTGGTGTTCTTGCCTGCGCATTTAGCCATTTCGGTTTAGTGTTGTTTATATGATTTACTGCTAATGTCTACTGGCTAGATGTCTTCGAATACGTTTTAATTTGAAGTAGTACGATTTCAGAAGTAACGGGCACAGCACATTCACCTGGGATAGAGAGCCTGAAATGACGGACCAAAAGCCGCACTCGCAACAGTTGGAATTTTTCGACATTCCAAGCCCGTGTATTGGTGTATGTGAGTCCGGCCCCCGAGGTTACTGTAAAGGTTGTTTTCGAAGCCGTGATGAACGCCTTTATTGGCTGAAAGTTGATGACGCAACCAAACGCAAGATAATAAGCGCGTGTGTACGGCGCAAAAAAGCAGTGCTGGCCAAAAAGCGTAAGGCTGAATTACAAGAAAATACAGCACTGAACGAACAGTTTACGTTATTTGGCGAACCGCCAGAAGACGATAAAAATTAAAAGAGACAGAGATTTATTAGATGTCGTTAGATAAGTACGTTGCGTTTGCCGCAAAATCTTTTACGTTGCCCGACATGTGTGTACGTTTACGCTCAACATTGGACGATCCGCATTCTAGTGCTGAAGACATTGGGCAGCTTATCAGGGCCGACCCCTCCCTTACAGCTAAAGTTTTACGTTTAGCGAACAGTTCGCTATTTCGCTTCCCATCCCAAATTGAGACAGTGGCCAAGGCGATTAATGTGATTGGCGGTGAAGCCCTTTATAACCTGGTTGTCGCTGAGACAGCCACAACCGCTTTCAAGCACTTTACTTCTGATCTTATCGAGCTAGACAAGCACTGGTACGCCTCTGTCTATTGCGGCATGGTAGCGAAAAGCCTTGCAATGCGGCTAAATGTTCGGGGAGCCGAACGCTTTTTCGTCATGGGTATCCTTCAAAACCTCAGCGAGCTACTGGTTGCAAATAAAGAGCCTCAGCGATATCAGAGCTATCAAAAAGCGGAAAAAGATGTACTGCCACATGTTAACCAGTTAGCGCATTTCGGTTTTACGTTTGCTCATTGCAGCGGTATCATACTCGAGAATTGGCACTTACCTATTGGGTTGTACTATCCGGTATCGTTCATGAACGACGAAGCTAAATATGCTTCTGATGTTGATATATGTGTTCTCGCGTTGGCAAGTCGTATTACCCTAAGCCAGCTTGAGAAAGAAAGTTACGCTAATATTGAACTTTTTACTCCAGAGATAGCCAATAAAGTAAGTCTCGACATGGAAGTGGTAAGTAATTCAATTGAATACGCTGAGCAAGAAACAGCGAAAATTGTTGCGCTTATTCACTGAGCTTTAAGTAGAACAACTCCGTTACTTTACCGGCATATAGCAAGAACGTTGCAGAGCTCTTCCAGAGGATTGGTTTAACTAGCGTCGTACTAAGACGTAATCTAAAAATTATAAAAGCTAAACGTAAGTCAGATTATGCTCACAAAAATCTTCCGGCCAAGCCTTGTCGTAGGTGTTCTATGCTTAAGCGTTTGTGCTTCAGCAGACGCAAGAGATCTCATTGAGACACTTTATCACGCAGACTTTACTCCAGACACTGACGATGAAATTCCCCGCTTTACGCTAGACGGCGAACTTGGCGTGCTGGTTAATACGGGGAATACGTCAGCGGCCAGTGTTAAAGCTGCGGTAAACGCTGATCACGAGACTGAAAACTGGAGCAGTATTTATCTAGCGGAACTGCTTTATAAAGAGAGTGGTAGTGCAACCACCGAGCGCGATATTAGCGCACAACGCTTTTACACCAGCGCTCAATTCGATTATAAATTACTCACGCCTGGCCGCCGCCTTTTCATGTACGGCGATTATGAGGATGACAAGTTTACTGGCTATGAGCATCGCGCCTCGTTAGCCGCAGGTTGGTCTCAGCGAGTTTGGCGTAACGAAGACAGTGAGTTTCGTTATAGTGTTGGGCCGGGGTATACCTTTATCGAGGCTGAAGAGGACAACGATGGTGTTGTGAATGACGGCATTATTGTACGGGCTTCAGCAGAATATAAATACCACTGGAGTTCAGGCGCAAAGCTAAGGCAGTTTGTCAGTGCCGAAGCGGGCGAGGAAAATACGAAATCTCGCTCTGAAACCTCGTTGTCAGCTAACGTCTTCGGCTCTTTGGCTATGAAGCTGTCATTTATTTTAAGTCACGAGACAGATACACCAGAAGATGTGGCAGCGTTGAGTACAGAAACATCAGTTGCTTTGGTGTACCAGTTTTTTTAGTCAATTAGTGTAAATTCATAGGATAATGTGGCCTTTTTAACGGGTTCGCATTGACTGTCTAGGCTGAAAATGTACACTGCGCACCACAATATTAGTGGTGGTTGCCCAGTGCGACGCCGTTAAACCAATTTCTTCAAAAACTCGCGTTGTACCGCCTAGCAGTACCAAAGGTCTCGTGTACAACTGATGGACCGTTAATCAATAGGATTGTTCAATGAAAAAGCAAGTGCTTGCATCTTTAGTTGCCATTTCTCTTTCTCCTGCCGTATTCGCGCAAGACGATGAAGTAAAACCTTTTACAATGGAAGGTGAGCTAGGTTTCATTTCAACATCAGGTAATACTGAAACCACGTCAATCAGCGCAGGTATTCAAGCGCACCAGGAACTTGAAAAGTGGAGCAACGACTACGTTCTTAAAGGTCTTTATAAGCAAGAGACCGTGGAAGGTGATGACGGCGAAGACATTGAATTTACTTCAGCGCAGAAGTTCTTCGGTTCAGCACAGGGTAACTATAAACTAGCTAATCCAGATAACCGTCTATTCGGCTTCGCATCTTACGAAGACGACCGCTTCAGTAACTTTAACTATCAAGCGACTGTGGCTGCAGGTTGGAACCAAAAGGTGCTAGAGAATAAGCGTCATACGCTTGAATACTCAATTGGTCCTGGTTACTCGTTCATTGAAACGCAAGATGGGGAAAACCTAGATAGCGTGATTGTTCGTGCGTCATCGGCCTATTCTTGGAAAATCTCTGATACCGCTAAGTTCACCCAAACCGTGAGTACGGAAGTCGGTTCTGATAACACTAAGTCTCGTGCTGAATCGGCCCTTACTGCAACTATTAGCGGTAACCTATCAATGCGTCTATCATTCAAACTTGATCACAACACCAATGTTGAAGACGATGTTGAGAAGCTAGATACAGAGACCGCTGTTAGCCTAGTTTACAATTTCTTCTAAGCTAAGATATACACGCAACTACCCCCGCGGTAAGTTAGGCATTAGGCCTGTGTGTTAATCTAAAAAAAACGCTGCATTATATGCAGCGTTTTTTTATTTAAGCCCCAATTTTCAAAAAAGGGGGCTTAACGTCGATAAAGCGGTATTAGTGTAAAATACGGGTTTTTATTGTGCCGTCAATTTGCTGAAGTTCAGCAAGGGCTTCATAACCGCGGTCTTCTTTCACATCTACAACCACGTAACCAATTTCTGCGTTAGTTTGAAGGTACTGGGCTTCAATATTAATGCCTTTCTCTGCAAACGCCTGGTTAATTTGCGTAAGAATACCTGGCTGGTTTTTGTGCACGTGAAGCAGGCGTGAACGGTTCGTATGCTCAGGAAGCGATACTTCAGGGAAGTTTACTGCAGACAAGGTTGAACCATTGTCGCTATATTTGGCAAGTTTGCCAGCCACTTCAATACCAATATTTTCCTGTGCTTCTTGCGTACTTCCCCCTACATGCGGAGTAAGAATAACGTTGTCAAACGCACGAAGCGGAGACGCAAACTCTTCAGTGTTCGACTTAGGCTCAACTGGGAATACGTCGATGGCAGCGCCGTTAAGGTGGCCGCTTTCAAGGGCGCTAGCCAGTGCATCAATATCAACCACGGTCCCGCGAGAAGCATTGATAAGAATGCTGCCTTTTTTCATTTGAGACAGCTCTTTCTCGCCAATCATGTCTTGAGTTTGAGGTGTTTCAGGTACGTGAAGCGAAACAACGTCTGAGGTATTTAGAAGCTTTTCTAACGATTTCACCTGTGTAGAGTTACCGAGCACAAGCTTATCTTCAATATCAAAGAACTGAACACGCATACCAAGGTGTTCAGCAAGAATACTCAGCTGGGTACCGATGTGCCCATAGCCAATGATACCGAGTGTTTTACCGCGAGCTTCATACGAGCCTACGGCTGTTTTTTCCCATTCGCCGCGGTGCGCTTTGGCATTTTTGCTAGGCACTTGACGAAGAAGAAGGATAATTTGACCAAGGACTAACTCAGCGACCGAGCGTGTGTTTGAAAAAGGCGCATTAAACACGGGAATGCCGCGACGCTGGGTCGCTTCTAAATCAACTTGGTTTGTTCCAATACAGAAACAGCCGATTGCTACAAGCTTCTGTGCAGCATCAACCACTTTCTCTGTAATTTGAGTACGCGAGCGAATACCTACAAAGTGGGCGTCTTTAATCTTTTCAATCAACTCATCTTCAGGAAGAGAGGTTTTAAGAAATTCAATGTTGCTATACCCATTGCTTTTTAGCGTTTCCAAAGCGCTTTGGTGAACACCTTCTAACAATAAAATGCGGATTTTATCCTTCTCTAATGAAACTTTGCTCATGAACTCGCTATCTCTCACTGATGTAATTTATTTCGCTTGAATAACCCCAGCAGGTCTGAATATGCCAGGGAGTGGTCACTGTCGATATGCTATAAAGACATCTAGACGTCTAAACGGAAATTAACAGAAAACGCATTAAGTTGAAAGTAGTTTTTGTATAGCTTTTCGCCGCTTCAGTTTATCGTTTACGTTAACTAACAAAATGATAACGCTGGCGGCGAAAGCCATTGGTAGTTTTTACGTTTTTACTTAAAGGTCTCAACACCGTTTTCTGTTGCACTTAGCACTATATCGGCACCGCGCAGAGCGAAAATGCCGTTAGTCACTACGCCTGGAATATTATTTATCTTTTGTTCTAGTTCCCGTGGATTAAGTATCTCAAGGTTATGAACATCCAAGATAACGTTGCCATTGTCGGTGATCACTCCCTGACGGTACTCTGGGTCGCCGCCAAGCTTAACCAGTTCACGGGCTACGAAAGAACGGGCCATAGGTATCACTTCAACAGGGAGGGGGAATGCGCCCAGTACTGGCACCCGTTTGCTTTCATCTACAATACAAACAAACGTAGTGGCTGCTCCTGCAACAATCTTTTCACGAGTAAGTGCGGCACCGCCACCCTTTATCATATGCTTGTGTTCGGTAACTTCATCGGCACCGTCGATATAAACGGAAAGGTTGCTTACTTCGTTTAGCTCAAATACTTCAATGCCCAAAGCTTTTAAACGCGCTGTTGATGCTTCTGAGCTTGATACTGCCCCTTCAATTTTGTGTTTAATTTTACCGAGTTCTTCAATAAAGAAATTCACGGTAGAACCCGTACCCACACCGACAATACTGTCTGATTCAACGTAGTCGATAGCTGCTTTGGCTACGGCTTGTTTCTTTGCGTTCTGATCCATGGTCATTCTCCGACTTATTTTGTTGGCAGTGTAACTTATATGCCTATATGAACCCACAAGTTCATAGTCACAATTTGTTATATCGACTATTCAGCGGTATTGAAAATTAGCGTGCGTGTGGGAGTAACAATAGCATCAAGGGGAACATCCCACGAGGCTACAGGCAACGCCTCGACTTCTTGCATGTCGTGTGCAATACCAACAAGCTTAGGTTTGTTGCTGCTTATATTTTTTTGTGGATAAACGTTGCGCTGGGTAAAGGCTAGGGTGCGGTCGTAATAGCCGCCTCCCATACCCAGGCGATTGCCGTTAGTATCAAAGCCAACCAAGGGCATAAGGATAACATCGCATTGCGACGTAGGAATAACGCTAGGGCAAACTAAGGCCGGCTCTTCAATATTGTATTTGTTTTTAACTAACGCTGTATGTTGAGTATAGGATAGAAAGAGCAGGTGACCTTTACATATTGGGTGTAACACTGGCAGCGCGAACTGTTTTGCTTGAGGGGCTTGCCATTGCATCTCGATATAGTCTTTTAAATCAACCTCTCCGTCGTTAACTAGGTAGCCCGCGATGGTATTAGCCTCTATTAAAAAATTCAGCGAACAGAGTTGTTTAACTACGCCTTGCGCGGCATCACGCTGTTGTTGTGGGCCTAACGCACGGCGGGCTTCTCGAAGTTGTTTTCTCAATGTTGTACGGGCGTTGGCTTTCGCTTCGGGCAGCGTATTACTGTTTTTAACGCGCTGACTAGCTGAAATTGTTGATGCGGGCATGGGTCGATTACTCACACACTTAACATTATCATTCTAATTCCTTTTTACCGCCAAAAATTGGTTGAGTACTCGTACTAACTCATTACTGTCGACAGGCTTTGTAAGTACATCATCAAGCCCTTTTTCGTATAAAGACGCTGGCTTAGTGATGGCATCGGCGGTTACCGCAATCACTGGCAGTTCGGGGTTTATGCTTTTTATCTGAGCGGTGGCCTCGTCCCCCTGAATGCCTGGCAGGTTTAAATCCATTAACACAAGGTCTACAGGGTTAGCGTTAACATACTTTACGCCTTCTTCGCCTGTGCTGACAATAGCGTGAGCTACCCCTAATTTCTCGAACAATGTTTGGATAACGACTTGGTTAATGTAATGGTCCTCAACAACTAAAACCTTGGCAGACTTATCTATATTTATTTGCGCAACAAAGCTTTGTGGCTGTGCATTGGCAAACTCATTTGCAGTTAGGACATCGGAGGGCAAGGTCACGCTAATGCGAGTCCCTTCGTTCACCTTACTGCTCACTTTAATCGTGCCGTCCATTAACTCAATAAGGCGTTTTGATATATTTAATCCCAGGCCTGTCCCGCTAATTTGATGGGCGTTTTCCATTCTCTCGAAAGGAGTGAAAAGCCGTTTTTGATCTTCTTCACTGATACCAATGCCTTGATCGATAACATTGAATATTAACTTATCATTTTTGTATTTTACCTGGGCGTTAACCGACTTACCTGGGTTGGTGAATTTTATCGCATTAGATAATAGGTTAAGTGAAACTTGCCCAAACTTAGTGTCGTCGAAAAACAGTGTATCGGGAACACTGCTATCAATGGTGGACGTAAATATAATGCCGCCATCTTCAGCGCGAATCTTGGTAAGTGAAAATAAGTGGGTAAAAAAGTCGTGTGTACTTACCGCGCGAGGCATGACACGCATTTTTCCTGCTTCAATTTGTTTGATATCTAAAACAGAATTTACTATCTCTAATAGTCTTTCACCGCTTTGCGTCACATGTGACAAAGGAGTAGTAAAAGATTCGGGTAACTTAAGCTTTTGCGCTTCCCCTTCAAGTAGCCGACTGAACGTGTTGATAGCGTTTAGTGGCGTTCTTATCTCATGGCTCACATAAGACAAAAAGTCGGATCTAAACTGACTGGTGCGCTCTAGTTCTCTGTTTTTACGCTTTAGCTCTAAGTGTGCCACTACTGATTTACTCAGCGTTTGTAACGACGTTTTTTGGCTCTCTGTGAGTTTACGGGGCTTGCGATCAATGGTGCAAAGCGTACCAATTGCATGGCCTGAAGGAGAGACAAGCGGTGCTCCGGCGTAAAAGCGGATATCCGGAGCGCCGGTAACCAACGGGTTGTCGTGAAATCGAGGGTCTAGTGATGCGTTGGGTATCTCGAACACGTCATCTTGTAGTATGGCGTGAGAGCAAAAGGCAATTTCTCGAGAGGTTTCTTCTGCGTCTAATCCCACTCGCGATTTAAACCACTGTCTATCAGGGTCGATAAGGCTAATAAGCGCAATAGGGGTATCGCATATTTGGGAAGCTAGTGTGGTTAGGTCGTCAAATAATTGTTCAGCTTCGGTGTCGAGAACATCGTAGCTCAATAATTCAGCAAGACGTTCATCTTCATTATCTGGGAGAGGAGCCGCTTCCATATTCTAAAAAACCTGCGCTGAAATTAAAAAGGGATTGTATATTAACAATCCCTTAAACATATCATAGAGCGTAGGTGTCTACGAATAGTTGTTCCAGCTTTTTGTGGTCAACTTTAGTTGCTACCTTAATCGTATTTGCTTCATTCCAAAGCGGGCTAGGTGTAGTACCCATAGGGGCAACCACCGTTTGGCCTCTGTCTAGCGTGCCAGTACCAACGCGAACGTGACCTTCGGTCAGTGCAAATAGCTCTGGGTGACGAAGGTGAGCAATAGGGAATGCATCGTGGAAAAAGCACACGCGGTCTTCGCGGTTTTGCGAGTAGAAGTCCATATAGAACTGTGCGCTTTCTTTCACAAAACCACCAAGGGTATTGTTCTTCTCTTCTAGTTTTTCAACAAAAGCCGGAGAGAATGGCGTGAAGTTCGTCACGTCCAAACCAAACATGGTAAGCTCCCACTCTGCCGCGAACACAATTTCAGCGGCGTGCGCATCGTTCCAAATGTTTGCTTCAGCTACTGGCGTAACATTACCAGGTACAAACGCTGCGCCTCCCATAATGCTAACACCTTTAACCAATTTAGGTAGGTCTGGTTCAAGGCGAAGGGCTAGGGCCAAGTTGCCTAGCGGGCCGATAGCAACAATGGTTATCTCGCCAGGGTATTTACGCGCCATATCTACAATGAACTGCGCAGAGCTGCGCGGGTCGAGTTCAGTTTTAGGGGCTTCAGGCTTAATGTGACCGAAGCCGTGCTCACCGTGGACAAAGTGGGCGTACGTTGACTCAGGACCAACCCAAGGCATACCAACCCCTTTCGTTACAGGAATATCTTTACCCGCAATTTCACAAAGCGTAAGCGCATTTTGTGCGGCCATCGTTACCGGTACGTTTCCGTAAACTGTGGTTAAACCAAGTACTTCAATGTCTGGAGATTGGAAAGCGAAAAATATCGCCATTGCATCATCAATACCCGGGTCTGTATCTAATATGATTTTATGTGTCATCAAGTTGTCTCAAATGCGTCTTGCTAGTTGGCGTGTTTCGCTAAGAAACGATCCACTTCTTTTTGTGATGGAATACTTTGCGCTGCGCCCTCACGGGTTACTGCAATTGCCGACGCGGCACACCCTCTACGGAGTGCTTGCTTAGCATCGGTGTGGCTGCTGTAGGCAGACAAAAAGTAACCGATAAAGGTGTCGCCTGCTGCGGTGGTATCTACCGCGTCTACAGAGAATGCTTTTACTTCTACAACATCGTTTTTGCGCAGCATCATTACACCCGCTTTACCCAGTGTAATAATAACTTCGCTGTGTGACCACTGCTCTTTGAACACTGTCACAATATCTTCAAGTTCTTCTTTACCGGTAATCGCAGCAGCTTCGGTTTCATTTACAATAAGTAAATCTACACAGTCTAACGGAAGCTGTTTAACCGACTCGCTCATAGGCGCTGGGTTAAAGGCTACTTTAAGCTGCTTTTCTTTCGCTTGGCGAAGTACTTCTTCAATGCTGCTTGTTTCATTTTGGGTTAGTACCCAATCTGAAGGACGCGTATCGTCTAACGCTTGCATTACGGTTTTTGCGGTAATGGTTTGGTTAGCACCACCAAATAATACAATGGCGTTTTCACCGCTAGGCGTGACTTGGATAATCGCGTGACCTGAAGGAACTTCTGAGCACTTTACGCCACGACAATCAACACCCTTCTTAATAAGAGCTTGTTTAAATGAGGCGTCGTTTTCGTGAATGCTGCCGACGTGTCTTACGTCTGCACCAGCTTGCGCTAAAGCGATAGATTGGTTTGCGCCCTTACCACCTAATAACGTTTGGTAATGGGTTGAGGCTAGCGTTTCACCAGGTTGCACAAAGTGATCTACCTGATAAACGTGGTCGATATTGATAGAGCCAAAATTTATTATTGCCATTTCTTCTTCCGTCGAAAGAGGGCGCTTCCCAGAATGCCGCTGTCCATGTTTCGCCCGTGAACCGAAAAGTTCAGGGCGGAAGAATCACAATTGCCGTAGGCTTCTCGATACGCGTCGAGCTTGCACAATAGCAGCTGTTTCAACTTCCTAGGTTTAAAGCATCGGCCAGGGACATGAATGAACTAGCAAACATCCCAGGAAACATTGTTGTTGTATTAACGCAACAGGGTATAACAAACGCGAGATCCAGTGAAGGGGATCACTTAATGCGCTTTATAACTATTTTGCGTGGTGAATATAAAAGTCGTTAAAAATTAACATTTTCTTGACCAATTGGTCAGCAATTATACACGCATATAAGATAAGCTCAATAATAACAAAACAGCTATTAAATACTTACAAGACTGTTGCGAGAGGAATTCCGTATCCAACACCAACGATCTTAGATGAATTCACGCTGTGTTACTACCCATAGTAAAGATAATTTTGCCAATTACATACTGATTGGACAGTGAGTATGCAACCTACAAGCCCAATTGAGCGAAGTGTGAACACGAAGTGCCGAGCGGTGTTAAAGTTCGTATATTGCTTGGGGCAAATGTGGGCTTTGTACATTGAATTTTGCTAGTATTAACTCCATCAAGAGATGACACGCTTGTTGGCCTAGCTTAACGAGGCGTTGTTCTCAATCCATTTACAAACAAGAGTACAATTCGTGGAAAAACAGCTCGATTACGATAGCGTAAGCAATAAATTGTCGCAGCAGAGCATCATAGTAGATGCGGCAGAGGTTCATGGCATTTTGTGCGGCATGCTTTGTGGCGGAATGTCACTGACCGACCAAAAGTGGTTAGAAGCCTTGAGCGAAACCATTAATCAAGGTGAAGGCTTTAGTGACCAAACGCAGCATCTTTTAACCACGCTTTTTAATCAAACGTGTCAGCAGTTGCTAGAACCTGAGTTTGCGCTTACCTTGTTACTTCCTGACGATCAGGCCCCAATTAACGACCGAGGCGCGGCCCTAATTAACTGGGTACAAGGCTTTATGCTGGGTTTTGGTTTGCATCAACAAGACTTAATGCAATGTTCAGATGATGTAAAAGAAGCACTTGAAGATTTTTCAGATATTTCACGCATGGAAGAACCGATGGATGCTGATGAAGAATCTGAAAAAGCGCTATTAGAGGTGGAAGAATACGTAAAAATCTCTGCTATTTTGTGCTTTAGCGAGCTAGGTCAGTCACTTTTGGATGATCAACAAGACACGCCGTCCGTACACTAATTAATTGTTAAGCAACAATAAGCTTTATCTGACTTATGTAGGGTTTTCTCATTTATGATTAGTGCGCAAGAGTTTATAGCTCGTCAAGACCGACTATTGGCGCAGTGTAAGCCAAATAGTGTGTGTATCGTGCCAGCTGCTGGGTTGGTAACGCGAAGTCGCGATACCGAGTACACTTTCAGACAAGATAGCGATTTCTGGTACTTAACCGGGTTTGAAGAGCCGAACGCATGGTTAATATTGTCAAATCACTCCCGTTATGGAGAAAGTTATCGTGCCATGGTGGTTCAAGAGAAAGACAGAAGCGCAGAAATTTGGCATGGTAAGCGCCTTGGTGCAGAGGCGGCATTAGCGCGTTTTAGTCTCGATGAAGCGTTTGAGCTGCACGAGCTTGAAGAGGCGCTACTTGCCTCAATTCAAGGGCAAGATAACGTATATTTCTCATTGGGCCACAACAAAGCGCACGATACACTATTCACTGAAGCGCTCACCACCTTGCGCGATGCGCCAAAAGAATCGCTTGCCCCTGGCGCTGTTTATGATTTATGTCCCATCTTGCACGAAATGCGTTTGTTTAAGTCAGCGTGTGAAGTGGCGATGATGAAAGCCGCAGGCGAAATAAGTGCAAGGGCGCATAAAAGAGCGATGCAGTTCGCTTCTCCTGGCTGTTTTGAGTATCAGCTAGAGGCGGAAATTCACCACGAATTTGCTATGGCCGGTGCACGTTCCCCTGCCTACAGTACAATTGTTGGCAGTGGTGATAACGCGTGTATTTTGCACTACACCCAAAATAACGGCCAGATAAATGATGGCGATTTGATCTTGATCGATGCTGGTGCTGAATATCAAGGTTACGCTGCCGATATTACCCGAACCTTTCCTGCAAATGGTAAATTTACCCATGCGCAAAGGGAAATTTATAGCTTAGTACTTAAAGCGCAAAAGAGTGTTTTAGATATGCTTGCGCCGGGCGTTACCTTGTCGCAAGCAATGTTACACAGCGCCGAAATTATTACTCAAGGTTTAGTTGACCTCGGCGTATTAGAGGGGAGTGTTGCTGAAAATCTAGAGAACGAGAGTTGGCGCCACTTTTACATGCACGGGCTAGGGCATTTCCTGGGGTTAGATGTTCACGACGTTGGTAATTATAAAGTTGAGGGCGAAGACCGCCCGTTAAAGCCAGGCATGGTGATTACCATCGAGCCAGGTGTTTATATTAGTCAAGACAGCGACGCGCCAGACAAGTACAAAGGTATTGGCGTGCGAATAGAAGACGACGTGGTTATCACCGCGACCGGTGTTGAAATTTTAACGTCGGATGTGCCTAAAGAGATTGATGAAATTGAAGCGCTTATGGCCAAAAGCTAAGCGCCCTTGAACTTGTATAACAGCAGGCAAGTAATAAAGGTCCCATTGAATCAGCTTAGTGTATACGACGGTACATAGAAACGCTGAGGTGGGAAAAGAATAGTGCCGCGTTACGAAAACCGTTCATGAAACGAAATTAAGAGCAAGAGTACTGGGCGACAGGAAGGCAAATAGAGTGAAATCAGCAGAACCGGTTGATGTAGTAATTATAGGCGGGGGTATTGTAGGTACCGTACTGGCAAAAGGGCTTGCCGAGAAAGTGGGGCTGTCTGTAACGCTTATTGATGCGGATGACCCACAGCAAAACAACGCCGCGACAGATGACTTTAATCCATTTACCGATACCCGCGTTATTGCCCTAGCGCGACGCACGGTGAACGAGCTCTCTGATATTGGGCTAAACCTTGACGATTTGGCCAAACAGCACAACGGTGAGTTACCCCCAGAAATAAAACATATTGAGGTTAGTGATAAAGGGCATGTCGGCCTTTTGAACCTAAATAGCCGTGATTACCACATCAACGCTTTCGGACAGGTGGTAAGTTTAAGTGCATTAACCCGACTCGCGGCGAATGCAAGTTCTGCTTATCAACATATCGCACCTGCAAAGGTAACCCGCGTGAATCAGCAAAATAATAGCGTAGAGGTGCTACTTGATAGCGGCGAAACGTTAAGCACAAAATTATTGGTCATTGCTGATGGTGGGCGCTCAGGGCTGGCCGAGCAGGTGGGAATGACTAAAACGTCGTGCGATTACCATCAAACTGCCATTGTGTTTAACGTGCACACGCAGCTTCCGCATGAAAACAAAGCTTATGAGCGTTTCACCGAGTCAGGGCCCCTTGCGTTTCTTCCCTTCGATAGTGAAATTAATGGCGTTAAAGCCAGTGGGAATGGTTTTTCAGTAGTGTGGACAGTGGAAACCGATGCGGCAAAATCGTTGATGACTTTGACCCCCGATGAATTCACACAAGCGCTGCAACAGGCTTTTGGTTATCGACAAGGTAAAGTGCTACGAGTTAGTGAGTTGGCGAGCTATCCCTTAACTCTGACTAAAGCGCAGAATGTTGCCAGCCATCGCGCGGTAGTAGTAGGGAATGCCGCGCAAGCTCTTCACCCTATTGCCGGGCAAGGGTTTAATTTAGGATTACGTGATTTAAGTGCGCTTATATCGGTATTGAGTTCGGCGGCACTAGAGCACACAAAACCAACTGCTAAAAAACAAGGTTGTGCGAATGAGACACTGCTGGAAAACGTTGCTGATGACTTTGACCCGGGCGCTTTTAGTATAACTCAACATTACGCCAACGCACGCAAGACAGACAGAGAGAATACGGTCACCCTTACCGATACCCTAGTGAGAACCTTTTCGAATCAATACTTTCCCACCGTAATTGGCAGAAATTTATCGCTACTCGCGTTAAGCATGATGCCACAGGCGAAAAAAGCGTTTGTGAAACATACCACGGGCTACGGCGTAACACTCGATAAAGACAGAGATAACCATGCAGCATGTTGATATAGCAATAGTGGGCGGTGGCATTGTAGGGCTAACCCTTGCAGCGGCGCTAAAAGACAGTGAACTAAATATAGCGATTATTGATAAATCGCCCTGTTATCAGGTGCTTGCAGATAGGCCAACGGCGCGTGTTAGCGCAATCAATCAGGCTAATATTAAAGCGTTGCAACAGTTCGATGTGTGGCCCCATTTACAACAAGACCGCGCTAATTCCTACACCGCAATGCATGTGTGGGACAAAGACAGTTTTGGTGATATTCATTTTTCGTGTGATGAAATGGGTAGCGATACCCTTGGGGTTATTGTGGAAAATCAGGCGTTAGTTAACGCACTAGCCCAAGCTGTTGAAGCGCAATCGAATGTTCAGTTAGTCACTGCCGGTATTGATAGAGTACTTGCAGGCCCTAATCAAACCATGCTGATGCTAGATAACGACGACGTGCTAAGCTGCAGATTATTAGTAGGCGCTGATGGGGCTAATTCGTTTGTAAGAAAGCAGGCTGGCCTGCCAATTACCTTCAAAGATTATGAGCATACTGCAATAGTAGCTAATATCAAAACCGATGAACCACACAACAATGTGGCGCGCCAAGCGTTTACGCCCACAGGCCCGCTAGCGCTACTTCCAATGGCAGAACCAAACGTCTGTTCAATTGTTTGGTCGCAAACCCCAGAGCAAGCAAGCTCATTAATGGCACTGGATGATGACGCTTTTTGCCATGCTTTGACCGCCGCGAGTAATAGCGTTTTAGGCACTATTTCGCTTGAAACCGAGCGCGCTGCGTTTCCATTAACCATGCGCTATGCAAGGCAGTGGGCAAAAGATGGGGTAGTGCTGGTGGGCGATGCCGCGCATACTATTCATCCGCTGGCCGGGCAGGGGGCAAATCTAGGTATGCAAGATGCGCTAGCGCTGGCTGAGTCACTAAGTAGCCTAAGCGCTGCCGGTAAAGACATAGGTTTGTACAAGCACTTACGCAGCTATGAGCGAAGCCGTAAAACGGAAGCCACGAAAATGATAGCGGCAATGGATGGCTTCAAATTCTTATTCGATGGCAACGACCCGTTGAAGAAATTAGTACGCGGCATAGGCCTTTCAGCCACAGACAAACTCACAACCATTAAAAACGCCTTCGTCAGCCACGCCATGGGCCTTTAAACCCAAAAATTATGGGGTCAAAGTCTGAGGGAACCTCATTTTGACTCCATTTTGTGCTTACCCACTATGCTCAAGGTGATGTATGGCCTTATTGGAAGCGCGAAAGTGACTTCAAAGCAAAGCGTCTACAGGCGTTATCTGGAAGCGAAGCCACTACCAAATAAAAAACGCGTGAACGGCACGTAGTAAATTGATTTTAAAGGTAAAGCGACGCTAATGAGTTGGATCTTATTTACATTGGGCGCGGTAATCATGCAAACCGTGCGTAATGCGCTGCAAAGCAAACTAAGTGGTTCAGTTAGTACCTCTGGTGTTACGCTATCTCGCTTTATCTTGGCTCCGCCCATAGCCCTTGTTTATTTGCTTATGCTCTATAGCAGTAGTGCCAGCCAGCTACCGCAATTTACGGGCCCATTTATCACAGTGATCTTGTGTGCTTCACTGCTTCAAATAGCGGCCACTTCTTTAATGGTGATTTTGTTTAAGCAAAAGAACTTCGCTACTGGAGCAGGCTTGGCAAAAAGTGAAGCCTTAGTGGCGGGGGTGGTAGGCATGCTCTTTTTTGGCAGTTACTTAACGCCGCTTGGTTGGGTAGGCATAGTAATAGGCGGAATAGCAGTGTTTGTGTTAAGCAGTGGTAACCGAATTCATGGTATTAGCGCGAAAACCATGGTGCTTGGCCTTGCCTGTGGTACTTGCTTTGCTCTAACCTCATTGCTAGTGCGCGAAGCTAGCCACATGCTTGATATACAATACACCCTTGCAGCAGCTTGGGTTCTATTATGGGTGTTATGCGTTCAGGCGATAGCTTTAAGTGGATATATTTTATTAACCAAACCCTTCGTGTTTAAGCAACTAGTGAACGCTAAAAAGCAGGTGCTAGCGATAAGTACAGTAAGCTGTTTAGGCTCAATCTGCTGGTTTACTGCTATGGCACTGCAGCATGTAGCCCTTGTTAAAACGCTTGGTCAGTTAGAGGTTTTGTTAACCCTTTTGCTTTCGCATTACTGGCTAAAGAATGCAGTAACAAAGCGGGAAATAGTTGGCTTGCTTCTCATTGGTCTAGCCGCCGTTTTCGTTATGTGGGCGTAAAGTAAAGGCAAGCTTTACTGGCTAAACTATAAGCAATTCAATGTTATTCGCATAAAACAAAGGGGTTAGACAACCTCAATTAAAACGACAGGAAGGGACATGAATAAGCGAAATTTCTTGAAATTAGCTGGGGCTAGCATTGCGCTTGCACCTATGGCGTCGATGGCTGCATTAGATAAAACCAACACAGCGGGCCTAAACGATATCAATGTATTAACGGATATCACCGCAAGCGCAAAGCCGATTACCGTGGAAGAGCGTAGAGCGCGTATTGAAAAAGCGCAGTCGCTAATGAAAGCCCAGGATATCGCAGCAATATTAATAGAGCCGGGTGCAGCAATGGAATATTTTTCTGGGATTAAATGGTGGCGCAGCGAGCGTCTAACCGCGTTAATTATCCCTCAAAAAGGCGACGTGGCAGTGATTACGCCGTTTTTCGAAAAGCCAAGCGTGCTCGAGTCGTTGGCTATAGGCGATGATGTAAGAGTGTGGCAGGAGCACGAAAGCCCGTTTGATGCTGCAGCCAGTATTTTAAAATCGCGCGGTATCACAAGCGGTAATATCGGTTTTGAGAACAGCGTGCGTTACTTTGTGGTAACAGGAGTTAGCCGTGCGCTGCCAAATATGAAGATCGTTCCTGCCGAGCCCGTTACGCTTGGTTGTCGTATGTACAAAACTGCTAGCGAATTGGCACTTATGCATAAGGCCAATGAGGTTACTTTGCGGGCCTACGAGTTTGTTTTTAATAACTTAAAGCTTGGCATGGCACAGCAGGACGTCAAAAGTTTGATGAACACCGCGCAGCAGCGCTTAGGCGGAAGCGGCGCTTGGTGTTTGGCGCTCTTTAACGATGCAAGTGCTTACCCTCATGGCACGAGTGCAGCGCAAACTATCAAAGAAGGTTCTGTAATTTTGCTAGATAGCGGTTGCAGTGTGCACGGGTACCAAAGCGACATAAGCCGTACTTTGGTATTTGGCAAAGCGTCTCAGAAAGTTCAGGATGTATGGCACACAGTAAGAGAAGGTCAGAACGTGGCATTCGCCGCAGCTAAAATTGGTGAGCCCGCGGGCAAAGTGGATGATGCAGTGCGCCAATACTATGCCAGCAAAGGGTACAGTAAGGACTATGAATTGCCCGGGTTAAGCCACAGAACGGGTCATGGGATCGGTATGGAAGGGCATGAAAGCGTTAACTTTGTACGCGGTGAAAATACGCCACTTAAAAAAGGTATGTGCTTCTCTAACGAGCCAGGTATCTATATTCCCGGTGAATTTGGTGTGCGCTTGGAAGACTGTTTGTACATGACAGAAACGGGCCCTGCTTACTTCACTGAGCCACCAGAGAGTTTGGCGAAACCGCTGGGTAGGCTAAAATCTCTACCTGTTCAGGTAAGTGTTTTGCCCTAAAAATACACAAAACTAAAAATAAGTTTTATGATTAAAATGTCCGTACTCTTTGTTGTGCCACCTTGATGTAGAACCACTATACCTACGGTAACACGCCGCGATTACGAATATTTTAACTCTCGCTGAGTGGGTAATTAACTATGCGGACTGGTATTAATAAACCTGTCTCTCAAAATTTCTATTAGCTGTTACACTTAACATTATTACCTAAGTGAATGATGGATAAACCATGCCTGAAAGAAAATTTAGATTAGTAACCCGAAGTGATTTTGACGGATTAGTATGTGCGGTCTTACTAAAAGACTTAGACATGATAGATGATATTTTGTTTGTACACCCTAAAGACATGCAGGACGGCAAAATAGATATCACCGAGAATGACATTACAACCAACCTGCCTTATGTGGCTGGCTGTCATTTAGCTTTTGATCATCACCTTAGCGAAACGGTAAGAAACGCGAGCGGTATCGAGAATCATATTATCGACCCAGAAGCACCGTCGGCGGCGCGAGTGGTTTATGACTATTATGGTGGGGCCGAGAAATTTCCCAATATCTCAGTAGATATGATGGACGCGGTAGATAAAGGCGACTCTGCGCAGTTTAGCGAAGAAGAGATCCTAGAGCCTACCGACTGGGTGCTTATGAACTTCATCATGGATGCCCGCACGGGTCTTGGCCGTTTCAGAGATTTCAAAATCTCTAACTATCAGCTAATGATGAAGCTTATTGATGCCTGTAAAGACCACAGTATTGAAGAAATACTGCAAATGGAAGATGTGGCTGAGCGCGTGAGCCTATATCACGAGCATAACGAATTGGCGAAGGCGCAAATAGCAAAATGCGCAACCGTACATGGTAACCTTGTGGTGTTAGATTTAACCGAAGAAGAGACCATTTACGCCACGAACCGTTTTGTTATTTATGCCATGTACCCAGACTGCAATATCTCTATTCACAAAATGTGGGGCCTTAAAAAGCAAAACGTGGTATTTGCTATTGGTAAATCCATTACTAACCGTAGCTCTAAAACCAATGTAGGTGAGTTGTGCTTGAAGTATGGCGGTGGCGGTCACATGAACGCCGGCACGTGCCAGGTTGAAACCAGTAAAGCGGAAGCTGTGCTTAGCGAGCTTATCGACACTATTACCAACGATGGGTAATGAATAATTATTTAGTAAAGGGCAAGGCAGTACCCTTGTCTTGCCCCTTTTGTAACACTCGTGCTTTATTATCGCCGTTAGCGGTAAATACTTATCAAACTAGCCCCTAAACTGCCTACTAAAATGGCGTATATCGCCAGAACCCCCGCCGCTTTCTTTAATATAACGCCATCTTGACCTTTAAGCCCTAAAATTGCGGTTACCGCCACAATGTTGTTGATACATACCATATTTCCCATTGCAGCCCCTACACTTTGAAGGGCGAGCACGACCTGTAAAGGTAAAGACAGTTGTTCAGCGATAGCGTGCTGAATTCCTGCAAAGGTAAGGTTCGAAATCGTAGCCGAACCGGAAAAGAAGCTACCAAGCGCACCAAGTAGCGGTGCGAAAAGGGGCCAATTATTACCCGCTAGGAATGCCATGTGTTTGCCAATCACTGACACGGCCGACTGTTCGCCGCCCAGCATCATTAAATTTACAAATACAAGCGCGCCCAATAGCGCAAATAGTGGTTTTGTCATACGCACTGCGGTTTGGGACGACACAGATGTTATTCTGGACACCCATGCCCGAGAGCCAAAACTATAAACACTGGCAAACGCCACGACAATAAAAGGTATTAACGAGGGAACGTAAAGCACGCTATGTTTCCATTGAATACTGGTGCCTAAAATACCTGTTATCGATATAACTAAGCTAGCGCTTACCGATAAATTGCCTAATATTCCCAGTGATGCCGTTATATTAGGGTCGCCATCTTGTAACAAGCTTCTAAGTCCAAGTTCTGGAAGACGAGTAAGTAAAAGCATTATTACAGTGCCCCACAAGGGAAAAGATGCCTTGGCAAGTTCTCTGCCACTGGGTGAGGCAGTCTTTTTTAGTGTATCAACCTTTGTTTCAAACTCATTAGCTGCCGAGGAAAGCCCAAACCCTGATTTAGCCATCAAAACAGTAATGATAAGGCCAATGCCGCCGCCTAGCAGCGAGGGGAATTCAACACTGTAAAAACTTAATGCGAAGAAAGGCAGGGTGCATGCGCATGTCGAAGAAACGATAAAAAGCGAATGCCTGAATATGATTTTCCAAGATGGTATGACTAATCGCAATGCCATAAACACAATCGCTGGTGCAACAAGTGTGCTGATTAATGCGGCAAGGGTAGCGATATCAATAATAGTGTCTTCTTGCAGTGATAACAGCGACATACCAAACCACACCGGCGTACCCATGGCACCGAAAATGACCGGAATGGTATTGGTCACTAAGCAGAATAGGGCAACGTTTACAGGCGCAAAACCTAAACTAAAAAGTATGGGCGCCGCTATCGCAGCAGGCGTGCCGAAACCACTGGCACCTTCAATAAGAAATGCGAACGCCCAGCCTACAATCATCAACTGAGCAACCTTGTTCGAACTGATTGTATTTAAACCATTTTTCAAGGTGGCCAGTGCGCCCGTTTTTTCCATGCACAGAAACAAAAATATGGCGCCGGCTATAATTGATAACGGCGTTAACGCCAGTAAAACGCCTTGTACAACGCTAGCATGTATAAGCGTTAAAGGTGAGTGACCGTTAAAAATCACAATTAAATAAGCAGCTAAGGCGCTTAAGGGCAAGGCTTTACTTGACGTCATACCGTTTGGCTTCACCATCAGGTAAATGAGCAAAAATAAGGGCGCATAAGCTGCGATAAGCAAGTTTGTGGCAATCATTTATTGTCTGGATTTTACTATTCTAAACGGGCGCGAGAACTCGAACTTAAGCCCAAAATGCGTGGTGCTTCAACTGAAGCTTACCAAAGCTCCAGAGCGTTTGTGAAAAAGCGTGACTGAGCGAAGCGCGCATGCATTTCAATGAACACGATAGGCTATTTGCTCATAGTTATAGCACTAATTTTTGGTCTTAGAATAAAGGTTTTGCAGGAAATAAGTGCGTGTTTGACCAAGAACAATATAAATACAGATTATTGTTTGATTGCAACTTGAGTGCTTGAATTTTGTTGGATACAAAAAGCCAAAAAAAAAGGGAAATCTGGCGTTAAACAAATTACCCTCTCAACCGCACCTTAAAGAATTCCGCCAACGTCTTACTGATAACCGGATGCTGTGTATCTTGATTGAACAGGCAAATGTTCACCTTTCCTAATTTAGGTAAATGCGGGTGGTTTAATACCGCTAAGTTGGCAGGTAAGCTTGATTTCGCCAGCGCGGTGACGCCGAGGCCTTGTTGAATAGCCGCAACAAGCCCCCCTAAATCAGCGTTGGTATAGCTAATCTTCCATGCAAAGGTTTGCTGCTTTAACTGCTCAATTACGCGGCTTCGATACATACAGCCATCTGGCGCTAACACTAACGGAATGTTATGTCCTACCAACGGATGAGCGTTGTCGCCAACCCATACAACGTCGTCTTCAAGCACGACTTCACCTTCGGTTTGCTCGTTGGGGTTTACCAGCGCCAGAATTAGGTCAAAGTGATCGCGCTGACTCGGGTGCAGGAGGTCGCGGCTTAATGCCGACGTGACTTCTAAAGACACATCAGGGTAGCGTTTTGAAAACTCACCAATTAAGCCCGGCAATAGGGTAGACGCAAATTCATTGGGAATGCCCAAACGCAATCGCCCGCTTAATGGAGCAGGGGTTAAGCTTCGAAAAATATTGTCGTTTAATTCTAATAGTTCTTTGGCTTTCGGATATAGCCAATTACCGTCGGCGCTTGGTACGTGGCGCTGACCGACTTTGGTGAATAACTTTCTGTCTAACTGCGACTCTAGCTTTTTAATTTGCAAGCTAATGGCAGGTTGAGAGCGACCCAAAAAGTCGCCCGCTTTTGCGTAGCCACCCAGTTCGATAACGCTTACGAAGGTACGTAATGTGTCTAAAGAAAGCTGTTTCATATTTATTAGCTTTATTAATGCATGTGCTTGTAGTGATTATATTTGCAAATGTATTGGAGTGAAAGCCCAGGTTCTTTACTCGATTCATTTTGAACCTGCTCGGCTTTGTACATTTTACGCTTCGGGTGCCAAGCGCTTTGCTGTAACATCGCGCACTCTACCCATTAAAACGACTTACTATAATTGCGAGAACGTGTCATGAACTCTGAATTGTATTTTATCGGCATAGACGGCGGCGGCACCAATTGCAGAGTTACATTGCAAGATAAAAACGGGGCGCAGTTAGGAGAAGGCATTAGCGGCCCTGCCAATATCATGCGTGACGGAGAGCTTGCTAAAACATCCATAATGGATGGCGTAAACAAAGCTATTGCATCTGCCAATGCCTTTTTGGCTTCACAAAGCAGCGACGCCACAGTAAAACCCATCACAGCATCACAATGTATCGTTGGCGCCGGGCTTGCTGGCGCTAATATTACTTCTGCAAAAGCGCGTTTTGAAAGCTGGGATCATCCGTTTCATTCGCTTTTTGTGCTAAGTGATTTACACGCTGCCTGCGTAGGCGCGCACAACGGCAAGCCCGGTGCGGTAATTATTGTGGGTACGGGGTCGGCAGGAGCGGTATTTGCCGAGGGTAAATTCACCGATGTCGGGGGGCATGGCTTCCCTATAGGCGATGTTGCCAGTGGCGCTTGGCTGGGTTTAAAAGCCATTCAGCACACCTTATTATGTATAGATAATATTCGAAGCCCTGATGTTCTAGCAAAGCAGGTGTGTGAAGCGCTTGGTATAACAAACGCAGATGACATTGTGGCAAAGTGCGCAGGCTTTAGCACACACCATTACGCCAGTTTAGTACCCTGCATGCTGCCACTTTTACAAGAAGCAAATGACGGGGTGGTTCGTATCTTTAAAGAGGGCGCTGAATATTTAGAAGCAATGGCCCAGCAGCTTTTAGGGGAGAATACCTATAATCTTGCCCTAATCGGTGGGCTAAGCAAAGTGTATGTACCGTACTTATCTGAAAAAATTCGCGCTCGCGTGCAAGCGTGTGAATTATTTCCTCAGCAAGGTGCTATTAAGTATGCTAAAGCCGTTTATAACGAACGCTAGTCTTGAAATAAATTAAGCACAACGCATAAGAGTTACAGACAGAGAATGTACGCAAGCTAGCGTTAACCCGCGCGTTAAACATAATGCTACAACCGCACCCAATTAGGAAAGTGAAAGCGCAATGATGAAGACTATTTTGGCCGAAAATATTTTGATAAAAGGTACATGGGAAAAAGACCAGGTACTTACCATCGAAAATGGCGTAATCGCTAACATTGAAACGCTTTCAGGGTCACAAACGCACCGCGAAGCGTTTTCTACGCGAGTGCACAACAAAATTATACCCGGGTTTGTAGACACCCAGGTAAACGGTGGCGGTGGCGTAATGTTTAATCACGCGCCCACATATCAAAGCATAAAAACAATGGCCCAAGCGCATCGCAAGTTTGGCACCACAACGTTCTTCCCCACACTTATTACCGATGATATTACAACCATTGAAAGCGCGGCCTATGCGGTAAGTGAAGCAATAGAAAGCGGTCATCCTAGTGTTGAAGGTATTCACTTCGAAGGGCCGCACTTAAGCGTTGAGAAAAAAGGTGTACATCTTTCAAAATATATTCGCCCGCTTACCGACAAAGAGCTTGCCACTTATACCCGCAAAGACCTCGGCAAGGTAATGATTACCTTAGCGCCAGAGAATACCTCGTGTGATGTTATTCGCGACTTAGTAAACCAAGGCGTTATTGTAGCGCTAGGTCACTCTAATGCACCGTTTGAAGTGGTGGAAAGGGCGATTGAGGCAGGCGCGACTGGGTTTACTCATTTATACAACGCGATGTCGCCGTTCACCTCTCGCGAACCGGGGATGGTTGGCGCAGCGCTTCTAAGCAATAACACCTGCGGCATCATTGTCGATCATCAGCACTTACACCCTAAAGCGGTTGAGCTTGCCTTTAAAACCAAAGGGCCATCCCAATTAATGCTGGTTACCGATGCCATGGCCCATGTAGGGGCTGATAAAGACGTTATAGACTTTTTCGATACGCATATTACCCGTGTGGGTAACAAACTTACTACACCTGATGGCACGCTGGCAGGAAGCTGCTTAGACATGCACGGCGCGGTTATTAACTGTGTTAACGACATAGGGATTTCGCTAGAAGAAGCGAGCCTCATGGCAAGTGCAACGCCTTCTGCGTTTATGGACATTAACGAAAAGGTAGGCAGCATTGCTGTAGGCCAACGGGCAAACTTTGTAGAACTGAGCGAAAACAACGCGCTTGCGCACGTTTGGCAAAATGGCGAGGTGTGCGTTTAGCACACTTGCTGTCGAACAACTTACAACAGGCTACTAGTAAGTATTTAAACATTCCTTACAACGCCCTCAACAATTGCGCAGCAAGCATTCGGCAAGGTTTCAAAAAAGCTGGGTGTTAGATTGTAACTCCCTGTTCTAAACACCATCTGATATTAAGTTTTTTCAGGTTCGATAGTCGCGGCTGCGATCTTCGTTAAGCTATCTCAATGCGTGGTAATCGCTTACATATTTGCTTTCCTCATGTTTTCCCAAGAATACATTTACTTTTTAAATGTATTGATAAAAATTTCCAATTTGTTGCATAAACGTTAGCTCACTATACTCAATCTCGTTTTCTACCTTTCAAATTAAAAAGAGTAAGTGGAATGTCTAGTACCACCGCCCTACACACAAAGCACCTAGAAGCCGGTGCGAAAATGGTCGATTTCTTCGGCTGGGATATGCCAATTAACTATGGTTCACAAATTGAAGAACATCACGCTGTGCGTCAAGACGCCGGTATGTTTGATGTGTCTCATATGACCATTGTTGACGTAAAAGGCGCACAAGCGAAAGCGTATCTTCAGTACCTTTTAGCCAACGACGTGGCGAAATTAAAAGACAAAGGCAAAGCGCTATACAGCGGCATGCTTAACGAAGAAGGCGGTGTTGTAGACGACCTTATCGTTTATCACTTCGACGAAACTAACTATCGCCTAGTGGTTAACTCAGCGACACGCGAAAAAGACATGAACTGGTTGATGAGCAAAGCAGAAGGCTTTGACGTAACCATCACCGAGCGCCCTGAGTTTGCCATGATTGCCGTACAAGGCCCTAACGCAAAAGAAAAAGCAGCGACCTTGTTTAGCGCAGCGCAAAAAGAAGCGGTAGCGGGCATGAAGCCATTCTTTGGCGTACAAGCAGAAGACTTGTTCATCGCCACCACAGGTTACACCGGTGAAGCAGGCTACGAAATTATGGTGCCAGCTGAACAAGCGGAAAGCTTCTGGCAAGCACTACTAGACGCGGGCGTTAAGCCATGCGGCCTAGGAGCACGCGACACCCTTCGCCTAGAAGCAGGTATGAACCTGTACGGCCAAGATATGGATGAAACCGTATCGCCATTAGCCGCCAACATGGGCTGGACAATTACATGGGAACCGGCCGAACGTGACTTCGTAGGGCGTAAAGCACTAGAAGCGCAGCGCGAAGCAGGTACCGACAAGCTAGTAGGCTTGGTGATGACCGAAAAAGGCGTGCTGCGTCACGGTCTTAAAGTGAAAACAGAAAGCGGCGAAGGCGTTATCACTTCAGGTACGTTCTCTCCAACTTTAGGTCACTCAATTGCGATGGCACGAGTACCACGTGATGTTGGTGAAACAGTAGAAGTGGAAATGCGCAAAAAGTGGGTTACAGTAAAAGTGGTTAAGCCCTCCTTTGTTCGCAATGGAAAAAGTGTTTTATAAAATTACTTCTTAAGTTTACAAAGATTAACAGGAACGATTATGAGCAACATCCCAACTGATTTACGCTATGCCGCTACGCACGAATGGGTTCGCCCTGAAGGTGACGGTGTTTTCACTGTAGGTATTTCCGAGCACGCACAAGGCTTACTTGGCGACATGGTTTTCGTTGAATTGCCAGATGTTGGCGATGCGGTAAGCACTGGCGACGATATTTGTGTTGCTGAATCGGTAAAAGCGGCGTCTGACGTATACGCGCCAATTTCAGGTGAAGTGGTTGAAGTAAACGAAGACCTAGAAGATTCACCAGAACTAGTTAACTCAGACCCATACGGCGACGGTTGGCTATTCAAAATTAAAGCTGACGACGCGGCTGAAGTAGAAGGTCTACTAGACGCTGAAGGCTACGAAAACAGCATAGACGAAGAGTAATTCGTTACGCAGTTTTAAAAGAACCATATTTTAAAAAGGGGCATGAAGATAATTCAGCCCCTTTTTAACTTAAAGATTTAACGCGCCCTTGCGGCAACCATTACGAGTGCTTAACAACGTTATGTCGAATACTTCCCCTACATTGGCTCAACTAGAGCAAAAAGATACCTTTATCCGCCGTCACATTGGCCCGGGTAAAGGCGAAATTGAAGAAATGCTGTCTGCCATTGGTGCAAGCTCACTAGACGATTTAATTGAGCAAACTGTACCGGCAGGTATTGCGCTACCAGAGCCACTAAAATGTGGTGAAGGGGCGACAGAAGTTGAAGCATTAAGTGAACTTAAAGCCGTTGCACAAAAGAACAAAATTAACCGTTCTTTCATTGGTATGGGTTACTACGATACGCACGTACCCAACGTTATTCTTCGCAACGTGCTAGAAAATCCAGGTTGGTACACTGCGTACACGCCTTACCAGCCAGAAATTGCCCAAGGCCGTTTGGAAGCCATTCTTAACTTCCAGCAAGTAACCATTGACCTAACTGGCTTAGAGCTAGCATCGGCATCGTTGCTTGATGAAGGTACAGCGGCAGCAGAAGCCATGGGCCTTGCTAAGCGTGTGTCTAAGAACAAGAAAGCGAATGCGTTCTTTATTGCTAACGACGTTCACCCGCAAACGGTTGACGTGGTAGAAACTCGCGCTGAAATGTTTGGTTTTGAAATCATTAAAGGTGAAGCAGAAGAAGCTGCTGAGCACGATATTTTTGGTGCGCTACTTCAATACCCAACTTCTACAGGCGAAGTAAAGGACATCAGCGACATCATTGCTGCGGTACAAGCGAAAAAAGGGATTGTGGCAGTAGCCGCTGACCTTATGAGCTTGGTAATGCTTAAGTCGCCAGGCGAGCTAGGTGCAGACGTTGCACTTGGTAGTGCACAGCGCTTTGGTGTACCTATGGGCTACGGTGGCCCGCACGCGGCATTCTTTGCTACACGCGACAACTACAAGCGTTCACTACCTGGCCGTATTATTGGTGTAAGTAAAGACACCCGCGGACGCCCAGCACTTCGCATGGCGCTACAAACCCGTGAACAACACATTCGCCGCGAAAAAGCGAACTCGAACATTTGTACAGCGCAGGTGCTGCTAGCCAACATGGCAAGCTTCTACGCGGTGTACCACGGCCCACAAGGCCTTAAAACCATTGCTGAGCGCATTCACCGCTTCGCCGACATTCTTGCTACTGGTTTAAACCAGAAAGGTGCAGAAAAAGGTGTAGCTCTTAAACATAGCACGTACTTCGACACGCTAACCGTAATGGTAAGCAACAAAGAAGACGTACTAGCAAGCGCATACACAAAAGGCATGAACCTGCGTGCAGACCTTGACGGTGCGGTAGGTGTGTCGCTAGACGAAACTACCACACGTGAAGACATTGTTGCGCTATTCGATGTACTGCTTGGTGAAGAGCATGGCCTAACGGTAGAAGGTTTAGACGCAGAAGTAACCACGCAAGACGTAAAATCTATTCCTGAAGGTTTAGTACGTACAAGTGACTTCCTAACGCACGAAGTGTTTAATAAGTATCACTCTGAAACAGAGATGCTTCGTTACATCAAGAGCCTTGAAAACAAAGACTTGGCGCTTAACCACTCAATGATTTCATTGGGTTCGTGCACCATGAAGCTAAACGCAACGGCTGAAATGATCCCAGTAACATGGGCTGAATTCGGTCAGCTTCACCCGTTTGCTCCACTAGACCAAGCAGTAGGCTATCAAGAAATGATTGCCGAGCTAGCCGAGTGGCTCATTAACGTAACGGGCTACGACGCGCTTTCTATGCAGCCTAACTCAGGTGCACAAGGTGAATACGCTGGCCTATTGGCTATTCAGCGTTACCACGAAAGCCGTGGCGAAGGTCACAGAAACGTGTGCCTAATTCCAAGCTCGGCCCACGGTACTAACCCAGCGTCTGCGCAAATGGTTAGCCTTAAAGTGGTAGTAGTAGCTTGTGACGCTAACGGTAACGTAGACCTTGACGACCTTCGCAAAAAAGCAGAAGAAGTAGGTGAAAACCTATCGTGCGCCATGATCACGTACCCGTCTACCCACGGTGTATATGAAGAAACCGTACGCGAGATTTGTGACATCGTTCACGAGCACGGCGGTCAGGTTTACATGGACGGCGCGAACATGAACGCGCAGGTGGGCATTACGTCACCTGGCTTCATTGGTTCAGACGTGTCGCACCTTAACCTGCACAAAACCTTCTGTATTCCACACGGTGGCGGTGGCCCAGGTATGGGACCAATTGGTGTTAAATCGCACCTTGCTCCATTCCTACCAAACCACACGGTTGTTAACGTAGAAACGGCAGGTAAAGACTGTGGTGCGGTATCGGCAGCGCCATGGGGCAGTGCATCTATTCTGCCTATTAGCTACATGTACATCAAGATGATGGGCAGCGCTGGCCTTCGCCGTGCAACCGAAGTAGCTATTCTTAACGCTAACTATGTGGCGAAGAAGCTAGAAGGGCACTTCCCAGTGCTTTACAAAGGCAACAATGGCCGCGTAGCGCACGAATGTATTATTGACCTTCGCCCGCTTAAAGAAGCAAGCGGTGTAACCGAGCTAGACATTGCGAAGCGCTTAAACGACTACGGTTTCCACGCGCCAACCATGAGCTTCCCAGTAGCGGGTACGCTTATGATTGAGCCCACCGAGTCGGAAGCGAAGTATGAACTAGACCGTTTCATTGACGCGATGGTTAGCATTCGCCAAGAAATTGCGAAAGTAGAAAGCGGCGAGTGGGATGCGACTGATAACCCGCTACACAACGCACCACACACGCTAGCTGACATCTGTGACAGCGACTGGAACCGCAGCTACGATCGCATGCTAGCGGCGTACCCAGCCCCAGAAGTACACAGAAACAAATTCTGGCCAACGGTTAACCGTATTGATGACGTTTACGGCGACCGAAACCTGATTTGTTCTTGCCCTAGCATTGAGAGCTATGTTGAGGAGTAGGTTGGTTTGGCAGCGTTGCTGTTAGAGCTTGATTAATTTGAAGGCGAACCTGTTGGTTCGCTTTTTTTGTGCTTTTTAAGGTCTAGTCTTTAAACAGTTGCTGTTACCTTAGAGTGGGGCTTTTCTGTTGAATCTTGGTAGTCCGCTTCAGACAAAGCGGACGTTCAACGCCTTCATAAGCGGCGCAGAAGCTTGCGAAGAATGAGGCACAAGCCCCCCTATGCGTCAGGACGCGAAAATATGTTCAACGTCGCAGCTCAGAAGGAAAAAGTGACAGATAAATACAGCGATGTTTAAAGAGGTATTTAGCGCGAGAATTATATCCCATGATTGTTTCAGATCTTTCATCCTTGACACAGGAGCGTCAATAGCCCGATGGAACGCTTCTTCAAAAGCCTTAAAACCGAATGGATTCCAACAACTGGCTACCGGAACTTTACTGAAGCAAAGCAGAAGATTGGTGATTACATTCATGGCTATTACAGCCGACTGAGACCGCATTCATATAACGGTGGTTTAACGCCCAATGAATCGGAGAAACGTTACAGGAATAGCTACAACGATGTGGCCAAAACGACTTGACCACTACAAGCTAAGTATCAGTTTGACTATTAACCAGCATGCTAAACTTGCGATGGCGTCATTTTCATTTTTGCCCATTCGGCAAATTCTTGATAGGTACAGCAATCGGAGAATCCCTTCCCATCACCTTCAACCACCCTATATATAAGCAAGTACTTATGCTTACTATTATGTTTTCTTTCGTCTACAACCTGACGAACAGACCATAAACGCCCAGGTTGGTTATTTGTGTAGAATGCGCCCATTTCGAGCTCAAAACCGGCTATTAATTCTTCGTGTAAAATCGTATCAGCTAAGTCAATGATATGTTTAATTTGCTCGTCACTGGCATCAATAACCAATTCTGACCGGTTGATTGCCTCATGGATATGTCGCATTTTTATGCGTCTCGTATCAGGGTTATAGCCTATCCCCTTATATCGCATAAGACTTTGCGGGTAACGCCTCCAGTGAAAAAGATTGTTGAACAGTATCGCAACAGCAAACAGAATCATGCAGTTGATAATAGTTGGAGTGAGCACGTACCAATAACTTAAATCCGTTATCGCAGACCCACCAATTACAGCTGCCAAAGCGGTAGCACCACCTGGAGGATGTAGTGAGCGGGATAGGTGCATAATAAATATCGAAAGCGACACTGCTACCGGAGCGGCAATAAAGAGATTTTCAATGTATTGTGCACTTGTAACGCCGACAATAGCAGAAAGAATATTGCCAGCGAAGAATGCCCATGGCGTCGATAGCTGGCCATGAGGAACAGCAAAAAGAAGGACCGTTGACGCTCCCATGGATGGTAAAATTGCCGCTGCTCCCTCCGTGCCTAGCAACCATGTTGTAAGAAAAAAGCATAAGAATATAGCGAGCATTCCACCGATAGTGGCAACGACTTTTTCTGATACAACTACGTTGTTTTGAAAACCCCAAAACCGTTTTAGCGTATTTAACATATATTCCTTTGTAAGGTCAGATATAGGAAACGTATAGACAATATCTATAATTTCTGTGAACGAAAAGCTACGTTCTTATCTTTTTCACTAGGGTGATATTAAGGCGCTTCGCCAGTCTGACAAGATTTGCACGGTCTATTGACAGAGATCTGGCTGCCTTAGACCAGTTGTTTTCTGCGTGATGCAATGCCTTGATAATGAGTTGACGTTGAAATTTATCTGTTGCTTCCCGTAAGTCGGTATGGCTATCGGTCTCGAAACATACGGTGGACGAATCTGTGTCTTTACTTGTTAAAGAGTCTGAAGACACGGTTAAACCGGTAATGTCAGATGGCTCAATTATTGTATTTCCGGTTGGATTCTTCTCTCGAGCATAAAGTGCTGCGCGTGATATTACGTGCTCTAACTCTCTTACATTTCCCGGCCAGTGATAAACTGTCAGTTTATAAATTGCTTCTTTAGCCAGTATCAACTTTTGCAGTCCCAGACTTCGCCGCATTTTCTCTGCAAAATAGCCAGCCAGAAGCGGAACATCGCTTTGTCTGTCTCTAAGAGGCGGGACATATATCGGAAACACTATGAGACGATGATAAAGATCGGCCCGGAAGCGTTTATTTTGAACTTCATGCTCTAACTCTCTATTCGTAGCAGCAATAATTCTAACGTCCACTTTTCGACTCTTATCCTGACCGACGACCTGAATTTCCTGATTCTGTATTACTCTCAGCAATGTACCCTGAATTTCAAGCGGAAGCTCTCCAATTTCGTCCAGAAATAATGTTCCGCCATCAGCAAGTAAGAACTTACCATCGCGGTCGTTTGCGGCACTGGTAAACGCACCTTTCACGTGGCCGAAGAGTTCACTTTCTATCAGATGAACAGGAATAGCAGCGCAATTTACATATACGAGCGTTTTATTCCGCCGGTTTGATTGATAATGTAGCTCCCGGGCAACAAGTTCTTTGCCCACACCAGTTTCACCTTGCACCAAAATTGTGAGGTCGGACGAAGCTGCCAGTCGAATGGTCTGCTTTAATTTTTTTGTCGCAACACTATTTCCTATTATTTCTTCACCCTGATGATGCTCAGAGCTATTCTCATTCATTGCCCGTAATACATGCTGAGTATGAGTCTTCTGTTTATTTAACTCTCTGATATATAAAGCAGCATATAAAAGCCGGGCTGCCAGCCTGGACAGTGTGTCAACTGAAGCGGCATCAAGCGCATCATACTCATTAGGCTCCAGGCTATCGAGAGTAAGTACACCTAGCAACGTTTCATCTTTATATAAAGGAATTCCCATACAGGAATGTACGTTCATATTATGGTTATGACTTGCAATCATTCCATCATAGGGGTCTGGTAACGGCGAATCAGCTGAAAAGCGAGTGACCGCCCTCGTGCTACAGATTGCTTTTAAACGTGGATGTTGCTCTGGAATAAACCGTCGCCCCATGACGTCATCGGACAACCCTCTCTGCGCAACGGGAACAAGTGTCTCGTGTCGAAAAATCAATAGTGCTACAGCATCTGCTTTAATAGTTGCACAAACGGCAGAAATCAAACTTTCATAAAAACAATTCATCGAAACTGCGGCGGACAGATCAAGGGCAAAGTTAACCAAACTAAATTGAGATATTTTACTCATGAGACCATTTTGTATTGACACGAAGTATAGGTCATTATGACACAAACGATCCTAATTAGCCCATTAAGTGATGAGTCATTTTGACACATAGCTTAAAGAGTTATTCGTAACACATTGATACTAAGTGAAATAAAATTTGGCACACGAGTCGCATTACTCATAGCTACCAAATACTTAACGTCATTAAAGGTATGTTAATGCTTACTCAAACTCATATAGATACTGTCAAAGCGACCATTCCACTACTTGCTTCGGGAGGAACCGCAATTACCGAACATTTTTACGCCCGAATGTTCTTACATAATCCTGAGCTTAAAAATATATTTAACATGACGCATCAGAAAACAGGTCGTCAGCCAGCGGCTCTATTTAATGCGATAGCTGCATACGCTGCCAACATAGATCAGTTAGAGCTACTGACAGATGCCGTTATGCGTATTGCACACAAGCATACCAGTTTTAATATCCAGCCTGAACAGTACGCAATAGTGGGACATCATCTGATTGAGACATTGAGAGAATTGGCTCCGGACGCGTTTACTCCTGATGTTGAAGAGGCATGGACAGCTGCATATGGTCAATTAGCAGACATTTTCATTAAAGTTGAAAGTGAATTGTATCAACAAAAAGCTGCTGTAAAAGGAGGCTGGTCTGGCTTCAGAGCCTTTTCTGTCGTCTCAAAAGAGACCGAATCCGAACTCGTAACCAGTTTTACCTTAATGCCCGTCGATGGCGGTAGTGTTATCGATTATAAACCGGGCCAGTATTTAGGAATAAAGGTGCATCCTCATGGTAGTGAGCATGATGAAATAAGGCAGTATTCACTATCAACTGCCGCGAATGGAAAATCCTATCGCATTAGTGTTAAACGGGAAGGCCTGGGTGAAATGTGTGGTGTAATGTCTAATTATCTTCATTTAAAAATAAATGTTGGCGATGAAGTCTTGGTCATGCCCCCTGCCGGGGACTTTTATCTAAAACAACTTGATACTCCGGTTATATTGATTTCTGCAGGTGTGGGTCTGACGCCTATGCAAGCGATGTTAGATTCTTTAGTAAAAGAGAACTTCGCACATCCGGTGACCTATCTTCACGCATGTAAAAATCGAAATCAGCATTCTTTCAAAGGACATGTTGAGAGTGTTAAGAATACTCTGAACCTGCAGTCGCACACGTGGTATGAAAATGACGTTAGCAGTAGTCAAAATGAAACTACCGGAAGAATGAAAATAGAAGACGTTAAAGGTTCTTTACCACTGAAAGAGGGCGAGTTTTATCTCTGTGGACCTTTGCAATTTATGCTTGCTATCAAGCATGAATTATTAGCCTTGGGCGTCAGTCAATCGCGAATCAATTATGAATTATTCGGACCGCATCAAGAAGTTTAATCAAGTTTCAACGATAATTGACGCCAGTAAACTCTTTGATAAATCAGCCAAAAAAATACCTTAAAGAATAAAATATTGCTAATGGCGAAAAACTCAGAACTTTTCACTGCTAATTCTATAAATACGGAGCGATATAATCTTAAAAGTTCTTGTTATTTTTTTATTAAATATTAATATCAGTGACAGCAATGAGGAAATCATGACTAAGCACTGTAATCTCAACAAGAGCATTTTACTCACCTTACCCAATTAAGCCGGATGCAGTTCTGCATTCGGCCGCCTCTTATTTATCTAAAACCAGAAATTCCGTACCGGAATAAATTAAAGCTATAGATTAAATTTCTATTTCCTCACAGGGAAGGCTCTCCTGCGGGTGATTTTTAATTCAAAGAGGAAGGATTATCATGTCAAGAAAACCTAACATCACAATTTCATATGAAGACTTGAGTGATATTGAAGAACAGCTAAGAAAAATTAAATTACCGGCTGAAAGGTTTGACGAATTAGAAAAAGAATTAGTTCGCGCCAAAGTCGTTAACATTAAAGATCTTGCTCCAGACGTGGTGGCAATAGGTTCTCAGGTTACATTTAAAATAAGTAAGTTTGATAAATACTTGACTAAAACACTCTGCCTTCCATTGGATATGCATAAATACGAAGACGGCATTTCAATTTTCGCACCAATTGGCTCGGCATTACTAGGTTTAAGAGCTGGTCAAAAAATTAGCTGGAATACTAAAAGTGGCGAACAACAAATTGATATATTAGAAGTAAAAAGAAAAGTCCGTTATCTCGTCTGTGATTAGAAGGTAATCATTAACAGGTTGATTTATGAATTATTTAAGTACTACTATTTCTCAGCTAAAACAAAGCAGTCCGGCACAAACTGAATTTTATCAGGCTGTTGAGGAAGTCCTGCGAACTCTGGAACCTGTTCTGGAAAAAAACAACTATTATGCGAAGCATTCAATTATACAGCGATTAGTTGAACCCGAAAGACAAATTATGTTTCGGGTGCCCTGGCAAGATGACAGCGGAAATATACAGATTAATAAGGGATACCGCATTGAATTTAATTCGGCACTTGGTCCGTACAAAGGAGGACTTCGTTTTCATCCTTCGGTCAATGCCAGTATTATAAAATTCTTAGGATTTGAACAAATATTTAAAAATGCGTTAACTGGCCTGCCAATTGGGGGGGGCAAAGGAGGCGCAAATTTCGATCCAAAAGGACGAAGCGATGCCGAAATAATGCGTTTTTGTCAGTCATTCATGAACGAACTCTATCGTCATATTGGACCCAATACTGATGTGCCTGCCGGTGATATTGGTGTAGGCGCCAGAGAAATAGGCTACATGTTCGGTCAATACAAAAGACTGACCGGGAAATATGAGGGCGTGCTTACCGGAAAAGGTTTGCTTTGGGGTGGTTCGTACGCGCGAAAGGAGGCAACAGGATATGGAACAGTATATTTCGCAGATCACATGCTTAATGCACGAGGCGAAAACTTACAGGGACAACGTTGCCTCGTGTCCGGTGCTGGAAATGTCGCTATTTATGCAATGGAGAAGCTTTATCAACTTGGTGCTACTCCTATTGCCTGTAGTGACTCAACCGGTACGCTATATCATGCGCAAGGGTTGGATCTGTCTCTTATTAAGGAACTCAAAGAAAAAGAACGTACTTCGCTTTTACGTTACTTAAATTCTCACCCCAGGGCACAGTTCATTCCGATCAGTGAATATCCTTCAGGAGGACATACTATTTGGCGATACAAGGCAGACTTAGCGTTTCCATGTGCCACCCAAAATGAGTTAACGACTCGTGATGCCGAAGCACTGGTTTCTAATGGATGCAAATTGGTTAGTGAAGGTGCAAATATGGCTGCTTCACAAGGTGCGGTAGAGTACTTTCTTAAAGCCGGTATTTCTTATGGTCCGGGTAAGGCCGCTAACGCCGGGGGAGTAGCGACAAGTCAGTTAGAAATGGCGCAAAACGCCAGTATGCAAAAATGGACTTTCGAACAAGTCGATTGTCAATTACTACAAATAACGAAGGATATTTATCTACGAGCCAGTGAGACTGCAAGAGAATTCGGTGCGCCCGGTAACCTTGTATTAGGAGCTAATATTGCTGCCTTTCGTCGGGTTGCAGACGCAATGATTGAGCAAGGTGTAGTTTAAAAAACGCATAAAGTGAATTCAGATCGCCTCGAAATTCATGTCAAATCTAGTCTGAATGCAAGAAACAAATAAATATCAGAACCTCATCATCATCTAGTCACGGTGACGGGACTGCAGCTGACTTTTATAAACATCACTTTAATTACTATTAAATACAGATGAGGCAAATCTACAGCCTGAAAAGTTCAGGCTGTTTACTGTTCTTAATAATAAGATAGTTTTTCCGATTTACCGGCAAATATTCGGTATACCATAACAGTGTAAGCAAGAATACAAGGGACGACAACAACGGTACCTACCAACAAAAAACGAAGAGAATTCGCGTCTGCCAGCGCATCCATGATGGTGAGCTTACCCGGTACAACATAGGGATAGTAACTTATCCCGAACGCAGCAAAACATAGCAGAAATACAAGCAGAGCTAACGCAAAAGGCAGCCATTCACCTTTCCCGTCCGCCTCCGGCAGCTTTTGTAGCACGACACCACATAAAGCCAGTAAACCAAAACACGTTACAGGTATAGCCATCAACAAAAAGCCTAAGGGGCTTTCTAACCAGAGTGCCGCACTTCTGCGTGCAGCGTTAAATTTAAAAAACTTACGGCAATAATGCCCCCAGCCAATATCACCTTTCATAGAATAGAAGTCAGCTTAAGACAAAGCGGACCTTCAAGATGTGAGTATCAGACGTCCTAATTTTTGCCAACAGCATACAGTGTATACCAGATAATGTAGCTTCGATTTAAATCGAAGCAGACGCTTAAAGCTAGGTCTTCGTATAGCAAATAAGGCGCCCGACATCATTATTGAAAAAGCAAGTCTAATGCTGTTAATAGAACTGTATCGACATTAGCAATATGTCTGTTTGAGATCGCTAATAAATATGTTCAATAAAGCGCGTCGAACAAACCTATCATTGAGTTGAGTATCCCTTTCTCAGAAGCCGTAACGACAAAAGCCCGCAAAAATGCCTTAAGAGAAGTATCAAAATTCAGATATGATAAGTACTTATCATTCATGTTAAATCTGAATTTACTATGACACCAATTGACGGCCAACATTTTGATGAGCTAGCGGCATTGATTGCCGTGGCGTCTAATGGCTCATTTGTAGCAGCGGGGAAATATCTTGGCAGACATTCTACGATAATTTCCAAGCGGATCGCTTCGTTGGAACAGCGCTTAGGTGTGCGTTTAGTTGAACGCACAACACGTCAAGTCCAACTGACTGATGCTGCTAAACTCCTTGCTGAAAAGTATAGAGTGGCAACTGATCTTATAATTGAAGCTCAGGATGAGGTAGTAAAAGAGGCCGCAGAGCTAAGCGGAAGAATAAAACTCGCATTTCCGGCCACAATGGGCCGTTTATGGTTAGCGCAACAAATATCCAGTTTTATGAGTATGTATCCGAAGCTGGAGTTGGATATCAACTACAGCGATAATTATGTCGATCTTATTGAAGGTGGGTTTGACGCCGCCATAAGAATTGGCCATTTATCGGATAGTCGACTTTTAGCCCGAAAACTAACGAGGCATAAGCGAATTTTAGCCGCCTCTCCACGTTACCTTAAACAATTCGGCCAGCCGCATACACCAACCGACTTGCTTGTACACAATTGTATAGGCAACCCTAGCTTACAGTCCTACCCAATTTGGCGTTTATCCGACGGAGATAATGCAGAGGCAATCAGAACCAACGGAACGCTGCTCACAAATGATAGTATTGCCATGCTAGAGGCAGCAAGGGCAGGTGTAGGTATATTGGGCGCGGGAGAATGGCTTGTAGCCCAAGATATTGAACAGGGAAAGCTATTAAGAATTCTTCCCGAATGGACATTTGATGGTGATGGGGGGATTTACCTAGTGCGCCCATCTCGCCACTATGTATCAGCACGCACCGAAGTATTTGTTAATTGGATATCGTCGCTTTTTCAACCTTCACCTTGGTCAAATTAATAAAAACCAATTGCAGCATAATTTGCAGGTTAAAAATGCATTTTAAGTATATTGTGCATTTTTTTGCAGCCTGAGAAACTACCTCATACTTTGAAGCATTTGCTTCATCAATTCTGATATTGCTCTTAGAGTGAATGTGAAGTGTTATCTCCTTCATGTCGAATTAATCAAGGAGCAAGTTATCACGTGGGAGATTTCAAGTGGCGCATTTATCAACATCTATCAAAGCTGGCTCATTATTGTTTCTATCTGGTCGACTCGCATTCGATACTGACGATAACATAACTGGAGGCATTGAAAAGCAGACCTCGCTAATCCTTGCTAAGCATTTTGAAGAGCTAGCTAAATATAATCTGCGTCCAGAAAATGTCGTCAAAGCTGGAGTTTGGCTGACTGAGAAAAATGATTTTCAGTCGTTTGATTCAGCCTATGCTCAGGCATTTGGTGATCATCGTCCTACTCGGTCGACAGTCATTTCACAACTTGCAATTCAGGGAGCGTTGATTGAAATCGATTTAGTTGCCTCCTTTGACTCAATTGTCGGCTAATCACTCTTCAGACATCCAGTATAGAAGGAACGTATCATGAATATTGAGCGTATATCGGCATTTTCAAACGGTTCATCGGGTGGAAATCCGGCCGGTGTTGTATTGTGCGAGACAATGCCAAATCCAGATATTATGCAAAACCTTGCCGCCCAGATTGGCTACTCGGAAACTGCATTTGCTTCTCCACTAAACAAGGGGTGGAGAGTACGTTATTTTTCACCAGAAGTAGAAGTTGACTTCTGCGGTCACGCCACGATTGCTCTTGGCGCTGTCCTTGCAAAAACCATTGGAGCTGGAGAGTTTGATCTTACGCTTAATCATGCAGAAATTCGTGTGGAAGGTTTCATTTCAGAGCACAACTGGGGAGCATCATTTGTTTCCCCCCCAACCCACAATCAAACATTAGAGGCAAGCCTATTACAGGAAACCCTCGCTTTATTTGGTCTCAATAAAGAAGATTTGGATACGCGAATACCGCCAGCTTTAGCTTTTGCAGGGGGAGCGCATCTCATTCTTACTCTTAATAGTAGAGGCAAGTTAACACAGATGAATTACGACCAGAAGCAAGGGGCAGACTTGTCTAAACGCGCAGGTTTGGTGACTTTTAGCCTGATTTATCCAGAGAGTCACACGGTATTTCATTCGCGGAATCCGTTTCCAATCGGAGGCGTTTTTGAAGATCCTGCGACGGGGGCCGCTACCGCTGCATTGGGGGGATATCTTAGGGATATAAACTGGGAACACCGCGGGGCAATAACCGTTCACCAAGGCGATGACATGGGTATGTCCTCTCGCTTAAATGCGGAAATTTCCTCTGAAAAAGGTTCCGGCATCAGAGTATCAGGCTCTACAAGGACAATTTATTAAACGCATTAACTAAGGGTTCAATTATGGTACCTCCCGAACAAAGGCTCAGGTCGTTGAATATTGAGTTACCACCTGCACCAAAGCCCGCTGGACTCTACCTCCCAGCGACTCAGGTTGGAAACATGCTGCATTTATCAGGGCAAGGCCCAAGAGATAGCAAGGGGCATTTTCTCACCGGCAAATTAGGAGATGGGCTTGAAATAAATGACGGTTACCGTGCAGCAAGTAATACTGCATTGCAACTTCTTGCTGTTGTTAAAGAAGTTGTGGGTGACTTGTCGTGCATTGATTCAGTAGTGAAAATCGTGGGTATGGTGCATGCCACAGAAGACTTTAAAGACCATGCCTCAGTTCTTAATGGGTGTTCTGAATTACTGGTCAATATCTTGGGTGAAAGAGGTTATCACTCGCGATCAGTAATGGGGGTAAGTTTACTTGCTTTCGGCATGATCCTTCAGATTGATGCCGTTTTTGCTCTAAAAGCCAGTCGCTTATAAATTCCCCAAACTTCTTCAAAGCCGATTAGCGAATAGGACTTCAAGATGTCCCTCATCGAAATTGTCATTGCCTCTGGCAAATCTTCAGTAGATATAGCGCTGTACACACTTTTGCCTGTAATGGTGGTAATGCTTTGCCTGATGAAAGTACTGGAGGCAATGGGCGTAATGGCTATTATTGTAAAAATGCTGACACCTGTTTTAAAACCTTTTGGGTTAACGGGCATGAGCACCTTTGCGATGGTCCAGATGAATTTAATTAGCTTTGCAGCGCCGCTCGCGACACTCGCAATAATGCTCAGTAGAGGGGTCTCTGATCGGCACTTGGCTGCCACCTTAGCAATGCTTCTTGCCATGGGACAGGGCAATATTCTCTACCCGATGATACCTCTGGGGCTTAACTGGCCAGTTGCTATCGTGTTTTCTATAGCCGGAGGGCTGAGTGCAGCATCGTTTACGTGGTATTTTTCTGGAAAAAAATTGTCGTCCATTGCATGTGGAGAAACTCAGGACGAGTTAACGTCTTCTCCGTCAAAAAAAGGAATTATTAACATTATTAATGACGCAGGTGCTGAGGCTATTCGCTTGTCGGTCAACGCCGTTCCAATGTTGACTTTATCAATCACAATCGTGGGTATCTTGACACAGATAGGCGCAGTAGCGGGATTTGAGCGTCTGGTCACGCCGATACTTCATGTGATAAATGTCTCTCAGATCTATGTTGTGCCCTCTATCGCTAAATATTTGGGCGGAGGCACCGCATATTTAGTCGTAGCAAGTGATCTGGTGCACAGTAGCAATATTACTGCTGGAGATATCAATAAGTCTGTTGGCTTTCTCATCCATACTTTTGATTTACCCGGCATTGGTATTTTTCTAGGTATGTGTACTCGTATCATAGCAGTCTTCAAATATGCCTTACCCGGCATACTTGTTGGCATATTGATGCGAACAATACTGCATGGGTTCTACTTTTAAGGGCGATGCTACTCATTAAGAAAAGCACCTATGAAAAAAGACTTTCACAGGATTAACCATCCGCTAGCACGTCAATTGCAGCGACTCAAATATAAGTAATTTACTGATGGCAACTCGATCACAACTATCACTGAACCAGTTTCTTCCGAACGGCTGCTCTACGTACTTTCCAGCCCCACAGATCCACTGGCTCAAAAAAGACAAGGAGTAGACCTTAGGGGTTAGGCTTTCAACTTTTGAGTTGTACCATCAGTGGGTTTTAGCTATAACGATTTCGATGTAATTGAGTGGGATAACAGCTTGTTGGCCCATTATGTAGCATATGTCTATGTTCGCCCCCGATTATCGCTTTTATCTATTATTAACAACATTTTCTAAAACCCTCGTAAAGTCCTAAATTAAGTACATTAAGTGGAAATATCTCGCATAGTGTAACCAAGGTGGGATCTTATAGTGAATAGCGTAACAGCTACAGCATTAGCAGAAGAGATCGGCGACAGATTGAAGCAAGCTCGACTTAATCGAGACTTAACACAATCTGAAGTTGCGGAGCTTGCTGGCATTGCTCGCAAAACGGTTTTAAATGCAGAAAAGGGCAAAGTTCAGCTCAACATTATGATTGCTATATTAATGGCATTAGACCTCACGGAGCATATTGATCTATTTCTCCCTAAACAAGAAATTTCTCCCTTACAGCAGGCCAAACTGCAAGGAAAGAAAAGGCAGAGAGCCTCTGGCCAGCGCAGTAACAAAAATGAGGAAACATCAGAATAGTAATGGAAGTTATTACAATAACATACCAAGACGATGTTGTTGGTGCTGTGAGTTTTGACACTGAAAAGGGACTTGGGTCATTCGAATATGCTCCAGGCTTCATAAAAAAAGGTATCGAGCTGTCCCCCGATCGAAATGCCATTATCGTATCGCATTTATAGCTTTCCCGAACTGGATTTCAATACCTTTAAACTCGACCTCATTAAAGGGTTTCAGCGATGAAAAGAATAAGAGAGCCAATAACAGGGCGGGAACATTAGCCGTCATCTGGCGAAGTGAATTACCTTATTAATACTGTTCTGGTAAAAAGCATTCGCTGTTTTTTCTAGCTCACCAACCTAACCTAGCAATGACTAGATTTTCAGATGTGCTTAGTGAAAACGTCCAGTTATTTTTCTCACACAAACGCTGCACAATGCCTAAACCAAGGCCGTTATTTGTTATATGGGATTCGGCAGGTAATGTTACCTGCTGGTCAACATGCTTATTTGTGTGATTGCTTACAATGAGTTCGTTGTCTTTAATTACTACGCTGACAGGGCCTTGGTTATCTAAGGTGTGTTCGAACGCGTTACGTACAAGGTTTGTAACGGCGATAGAAAAAGCTTGTGGATGCCCGAAAATGCTGGGGTTTGCCGCTTCGTCTAGTTCAATATCAACCGACTTTCCTCGCAAAAGGTAGCGCTGCTGGTCGATGGCTTTACACACTAATGGCGCAACGCTAAACTGTTCGTTATACAAGCCGTCGTCGGTCTCGCGGGCTAAACACAAAAACATTTCAATCATGTTTTTCATGTCTAGCGTGGCACGCCGCATTCTATCTAGCGCCTTTTTGTCACCATTATCTAAGTCACTTTGTTCAAGTATTTCGAGCGCACCCGAAATTACCGTCACTGGGGTGCGTAATTCGTGGCTGGCGGCATTGGTGAAATTGCGTTCGCGTTCAACAAAGTCGCTAACTCTTTCAAGGGTCTTTTCAATTGTCATCGCTAACAGGCCTACTTCGTCATCTACGAATCGGCTCGACCTAATGCGTTTATGATCGTCGGCAGTTAAATGTTTGGGGTCAATTTTTGCAACAACGTTAGCAAGCTCTACCACCGGCGCCACCGCTTTGCGCATAATAAATAACCCTAAAATAAAACCAAACAGGCCTAATGTGCCTACCACGCCAGTTATAGCAAGTAGCAGCCACCAATCTTCAGATGAATTGGCTTCAATGCCGGCTACGTCAAAAACAACATAGGCGTTTTGTGTGGAACCGGAAGGGATTATTACTGCAACGTGTAATTCTTCGGCGTCAAACTCATACAAGCCTTTTTCTGGATTGGTACGAGCCCATTCTCTAAGCGAGGCTGGCAAGTCATCAATTTGAGTATAGCTTTGCAGGTTCGATGTAAGGGCAGGGTAGTTTTCAGCGGCTACTTCAAGTTGCTGCGACAATACGCGGTCTTCGCTTAGTCTAATTCCACTAAAAAAAGCGAAGCCCCATACAATGCTGAGTACAGCAACACACACGGCGAAGGCTATGGCTACACGTTTGCGTAAACTGTGCTTATATACCACTACATATCCTCAGCAATTCGATATCCAATGCGATGAACCGTGTGGATTAGCGGTTGCTCAAACGACCTATCAACAGCCTGCCGTAGCTTGTACATGTGCGATCGCAGCGCATCACCGTCAGGCTGTTCATCTGCCCAAAGTAGTGTTTCAAGTGTATCGCGAGTTACTACAGAAGGGGAGACTTCCATTAATCGCTGTAGCAGCTTCATACAGGTAGGTGTGATATCAATTCGTTGTCCACTACGGTGCACTTGTAGGGTGGATTTGTTAAGCGTGAGATCTCCCACAGTTAGTACGTTCTCTGCTTTGCCATTGCTACGCTTGAACAGTGCATGAAGTCGCACGTGAAGCTCCTGTAAGGCAAAGGGTTTAACCAAGTAGTCGTCTGCACCAACTTCGAAGCCTTTAATTTTATCGTCAAGCGTATCTCTGGCGGTAAGCATAAGTAACGGCACTTGAAGCTTGGCTTCAGTTCGCAGCTTTTGGCAAAAGTGCAGACCGTCCATCCCAGGAAGCGTAAGGTCTAGCACTATTACGTCAAAAGCATGAGTAACAGCCAGGTGCATTGCGCTTATGCCATCATAGGCAAAGTCGAGTATGAAGTTATGTTTTTCAAGATAAGCAGCAATGTTGTCACAGATATCGCGATTATCTTCAACAACTAATACTCTAATGGGCAATGCCCCCGGCGGTTGTAACATGCATTGTTCCTTTATTACCAAGCGTAGTCTAAGCGCAATCCAATTAACGGCTCGGCTTCGCTGCTGTCTATTACTTCAACGCCACGGCGGTAGTCAAACTCGCTTTCATCACCCGATGATGCTGCCGTTACGTTAATGACATCAAGAAAGGCAGTGATATCTACAGGGCCAACAGCGCGGCGATAGTCCACACGTACATTTAACAAACCGGTGCCACTTTTACGGCCCACATTGCGCTGCGTAATCTCTTTCGAATAGCGCAAAGGTTCGCCCGGCCCCAGCACATCAGAATGGATGATAAATAGGTCATCAGGCGTACCAGACAGGTACTTATAGCGCCCTGCTACTTTCCAGCGGTCGTTTATTTCCCACGTTAGGCCTATTGTGGCTACGTGCTCACGACTAAATTCAGCGGCTACGTCGCCACGCCCGTCTTTTCGGTCAATTACAGCGTCGTTATACGAGTAGGTCGCGGTGGCATAAAGCCCTTCTTGGATTGTACCGTTTAATACAATATCGACCCCGTAAGACGAACCGTCGCCAATATTGGCAAAGGTACCATTTGCTCTATCAAGGTCTACCACTAAATCTTCTAAATTTTGATAGTACGCTTCCGCCAACACCGACCAATCTTTAGTTATAGTGTGTTTTAAGCCTACGCTCGTATACGTTATTTTTTCGTTTTTCAGTTTGTTCGATTCATTGGCTGCCAGCTCTAAATATCGCGGAGACTGATAGAATTGACCAGCTGTTGCAAAATATCGTGTTGAGGTAGTAGGCTGCCAGTTGACGCTAAACCTAGGTGATACAACACTTTGGTCGGCAAACCCATCGCGCTCGGCACGTAATCCTGCGCTGAAATCCCAATCACTGAACTCAAATTTCTGGTCGACATAGCCCGCATAGTTTGTTTCTTTTCGACGTATAGAAGCATTGATGTTTTCAGGCGTTAGCACAATGTAGCGCTGCTCAGGATTGGCTCTAAAATCATCGTCGTCATATACGTATCTAATCCAATCACCGTCTAGCACAGTGTCGTAATCTAGCTCAATTTGAGTTAACCGCGCGCCTGCACTGAATAATCCCCACTGGTTTATTGTTTCAAAGTCGGTGCGCCATCCAATTTCCGTTTCATTTTCACCTATTGTTATGATGTTTTCGCGTACAGGAAAATCTGATGCAGGTGCGCCTTCTGGCGCCTGATCAGGGAAGGCTTCACCTTCTGAACTCACCTTGTCACTTTTTCGATAATAGATTCTATTAGTCCAAACCGCATTATCACCAATAAGTGATCGTAGTGTTAAACCATACAGGTCGCTGTCTTGTTTGAAATTAAGTAGCGCTACATCTTCAAAATTGGGCGATGCAAAAACATGGCTCACATTTCTTTCGTAGTCTTCATAAGTGTCTATTAGTAGCACTTCAAGCGTATGGTTTTGATTTACCGGTATCACAGACTTTACTATGGCGTCGCGTAATACAGGGTTACCAATGTCAAGCTCGTCAATGGTTTCAAAGAGCTCTCCAAAGTCCAAACGTCTTGCAGAAACAAGCAATGTTGAATCTTCCGTAATGCCAGTTGGGCCATCGTAACCTACCTCAAAACCTGCAAGGTCGTAGCGAAAACTAGCGGAAGGGCTTGGGTTGCCATCTGCCACATCTAACTTAAGCAGCGATGCTGCACGGCCGCCATACGCAGGGCCCCAGCCACCGGGGGAAAATTCAGCGCCGCTAATAACATTGGGCGCAAAAATGGAGAATCTACCGCCGCCGCCAACGTCTTCTTCTTCACCTAGGGTGGCGTCGAAGTGGATGGCCTTATCAAACGGGAAATCATCTACGAATATCAGGTTGTCTCTTGGGCCTCTTCCGCGCACACTGAAGCTAGCAAACTCGCTCGCAGACGCGAGTCCTGGCAAGCCATCTAGCGACAAGAGAGGGTCGGCTCCGCCGCCAACCGCGCTGCGCAGTGTTTCTCTATCAATGTAAACATTAGAGGCAGACGACGATAAATCTGACTGTTGCGCTCTTACTTCAACGACTTCTATCGATTCAGCTCTTAGCTCGTAATCAAGCCTAATGTTCTTTCGTGTAATAACGCGAACGCTGGGTTCAAATAACGAGGCAAACCCTGCCTTACTGACATTCACTGAATAGAGCCCGGGGTTGAGCTCATCGACCATTATTCGCCCCTGTTCGTTAGTCTCAAGTGTTTGGGTAGAGGCAGTTTCACGCTCTTTAAGTGTGATTTAAGCGCTGGAAATGGGTCGCTCAGTGACTTGATCCTTAACTACTATTGTCAGTGCACCGGGGGATTCGTCGGCATGGGAAGTGAACGGAAAAACGAATAAAACAGCGCATAAACCCAATATGGAGCGGGACTTTACTTGCTTATTCATATTGTTGCCCCTCTTTGACTTAGCCAGGATATCAATTTGTTTTGTTTTCTCATGTGATTACCTTAATAAGTTGACTGAGTTTGTTGAAACACATGAAGATTAACAAAGCAGATGTCGCCGAAATGTCGCCAAGACATGAAGAAAAACTAATTATGACAGGCATGCTAAGAAAAAAACGTCAGGTTAACTACTGCTGCTGCATTGGCACTCTTTGCCGTGCTTTAACAACGATAATTTTCCGATAATAGAATATTGCGACACTTATCGTATCGTTTCCAAACAAAATGCGGATGTGGATTGATGGGGATGTAAAAGCTGGCAAATTTGCAAACGCCAGTGATTATATTCGCGATTTAGTACGTCGCCACCAGAGTGAACAAGAGGCCATTAGCTTAGCTCTGAAAGAAGGGGGGAGGGCTTGTCTTACAGGTTTAAACGTGTAGAAAATTATTAAACAAATGAATAAGTCTTGTATAGTCAAACTCGCTAAGCGTATAAAAAAAAGCCGCATTCAGCAACGTGATGCGGCTTTCCGAGTTGGGCTGACTAGGCAGCCTTATAGAGCAATTGCGTAAAAGGGGTTAGCTAGAACGACCCTCACTCATAGCTGCCTGTTCAAATACCTTAACTCTAGACATATGATCACCTCCTTATCTTCGTTGCTAAAACTAATTCGAACATAACATAGGCGGGGCTTAAGTAAAGTATGACGTCATTAAAGAAAGTTTAGGGAAGTACACACTAATCAAAAAAAGGAATAGCAAAACCAAGGCGCCAATATAAACCTTACTTATTAAATCTACGTAACCAATGCTAACTGAAACCCTTTGCGCCGCCCGTTGACGTGACATTAAAGCCTCAACGTGTAACCAGTAGTACGCAAATTCTCTAAAAGGTTAGAACGTAGATGCAAACATTAAATACGCACAAAACCAGCATGAGCCGAAAAGCCGCATTATTGGTTACGCTTTTTGCTACCTCACTTTTCACCTTTGCCCAGTCAAACTCAACTGAACAAATTAAAATGACAGGCAGTAATGGTTCGTCTGTGATGGGGAGTGTGCAGTCGACCTTCGACAATCCGTGGGCGATGGCTTTTTTGCCTGATGGGCACAGTTTGGTAACGGAAAAAGCCGGTACACTTTGGTTGCTTGATAAAAATCAGCAAAAGCGTTTTGCTGTAAGCAATGTGCCAAGTGTTACTGCACGCGGGCAGGGCGGTTTAGGTGACGTTATTATTCACCCAGACTTTGCGTCGAACAACACCATTTATATTTCGTATATTGAACGGGATGAAAAAGACGATGCGTTTAGCGGCGCAGTAATAGAGCGCGCTACGCTTAGTGTTACCGATAGTGGCGCGACATTATCTGATAGAACGCTTATCTGGCGCCAGTCGCCAAAAATGACCGGGAACGGTCACTATTCACATCGCATGGCGTTTTCGCCTGACGGCTATTTGTTTATTACCTCTGGCGAGCGCCAGAAATTTACGCCAGCCCAAAACATGGCAATGAATTTGGGTAAAGTTGTGCGCTTGAACGAAGATGGAAGTGTGCCAGAAGATAATCCGTTTTATGGCCAAGGCAGTGTAACCGAACAAATTTGGACATTAGGTCACCGCAACCCTTTGGGCATCGACTTTGATGAGCAAGGTAATTTATGGGTTCACGAAATGGGGCCGCGCCATGGCGACGAACTTAACCTTATCGAAAAAGGTCGCAACTACGGTTATCCCTCCGTGTCGCAGGGAGACCATTATTCAGGCGTAAAAATCCCAAATCACGAAGATATCCCTATTTTTAAATCACCTGAATTAGCGTGGGTACCTGCTATTAGCCCTGCCGGTTTTATCATCTATAAAGGCGATAAGTTTAACAGCTGGAAAGGTAACGGTTTCATCGGTGGTTTGTCTTCAAAGGCACTGGTTCGTGTTGCCTTTAATAAGGACGATAAAGGTAAATGGAAAGTGGAAGAAGCCGAGCGCTATGAGTGGGGTAAGCGAGTGCGTGAAGTCGAGCAAGACAGCATGGGCAATATCTATGTGCTTGAAGATAAGGAAGGCGGGCGTTTAATTAAATTAAGCGAGTAAAACGCGAGTGCATTATTAATTAACTTGTCGATAGGATAGTTTTCGATTCATGCTCGCGTATGACGGACAGATACAAACTTTAGGAACTCTATGATTCAATCTCCTCAAAACTTTAACTTTGAACGTTGTGAAGACGAACCTATACACATTCCTGAAAGTGTACAAAGTTACGGTTTTCTTATCGCGTTTAGCTATGACGATCTGAATATTTCAATCGTCAGTGAGAACTGCGAAACAATATTTGCTGAGGGGATTATTGGGAAAAACTTTTTAGATATTCTTTCTTCTAATACAAACGAGCGCGCTTTTCTTGAAGAGACATTCGATAGGGTGTCGAAGAGCAAAATAAGGCTGCCCATTAAACTTCATTTGGAAGCATCACTTTTAAATGAAGGTACGGCAATAGATTATTTAGCCGTTGTTTATGACTCGGGTCATCATTATGTGGTTGAGCTAGAGCCTGCTACAGAATTTAGAGAAACCTACAGTGCAGAACAATTTATAAAGCTTTATGCGATGTCTATAGCGCCACGCTTCAAAGAAATGACGTCGTTAGGTGAGATGGCGCAAGAGATGGTGTCAACCATTAGGTATCTCACCAATATGGATAGAGTCGTACTTTATAAATTTAATGAAGACTATTCGGGAAAGGTTATAGCAGAAGCCAAAGCTGAAGATATGGAGTCTTACCAAGATTTGTATTTCCCCGCCTCAGATATACCTAAGCAAGCCAGGGAGTTGTACAAAACAAACTGGGTAAGGCTAACTCCTGATACTGAGTTGCCCCCAGCTAGGCTAGTGCCTTCTGTGGAGGAGTCGGGACGAGAGCGGTTAGATTTGACTCGTTCGCTTCTGCGCACGTTCTCGCCTATTCACCTGCAATATATTAGAAACCAAGGTTTGCGGGCTTCATTTTCCATTTCGTTAGTCACCGATGGTAAGTTATACGGGCTCATTTCCTGTCATCATCGTGAGGCCTGCTATATTCCTCAAGATGTAAGGCTACAGTGCGAGAATTTAAGTCAATTGTTTAGCTGGCATTTGTTGGCTAAAGAAGAGGAAGTTGCGAAACAGAAGAAGTTTGTCACCGATGAAGCTGTTGATGCCATGCTAGACAAAATTGGCCCAGCTAACCCTATTAGTCGCGTGGTTAAAAGCGGCGAACGGGCTTTTTTAGATGCGCTCAATAGTTCAGGGTTTGTTTACTATTCACAGTACGAAACCATTACGCTTGGCTCTACCTTACCGATAGACCTTATTAAAGACATCTTTTCTAAGGCCAGTAGTGAAGGCGGTTTTCCTTACACAAACGATTCACTTTATGATGATTACCCGGAAGCACGAGAGCATGGTATCGCGGGTATTATGATCATTCCACTGTTTGAAAAAAAGCAGTACTTTACCGCTTGGTTTAGAAAAGAAACCCACCGCGTTCAAAAGTGGATTGGCGCTGAAGATGAAAAGTCAGAAGAAGCACCAAAATCTGAGCGCCTTAAACCTCGTTCGTCTTTTACTATCCATACTCGAAAAATTGAGGGGCGTTCAACACCGTTTGATAAAGCAGATGTTGATACCGCCAATCGGCTAAATAGAATGTTTTTGGTATATGCTCTTGATGTGCAAGAGCGTATGCATATAAGCATCCAAGAACTTGAAAAACAAGATAATTACAGAAATGAATTCCTTGCTACCTTGGCTCATGAATTACGAAACCCATTGGGCCCAATCATGTCGGGGGCAAGCATTTTAGAAACGGTCGATGATGATAAAACGCGTAAAAGAGTAACGGCAATTATTAATCGACAAGCGGAATACATGTCTAAACTCATCAACGACTTAATGGATGTATCTCGTATTACCCGCGGCAAGGTTAAGCTTGAATTTGAAAGATTGAGCATTCAAGACGTCCTTTCTGATTCCCTTGAAATTGTTGAGCAGCAAGTGAAAGCCAAGAAGCACGATATAACCGTAAATTGTCTTGATGAAGATGTGACCGTTTACGGAGATAAAGCGCGCTTAAGCCAGATTTTCTCTAACATTATTCATAACGCGACTAAGTATACAAAAGAGTCGGGGAAGATTGTTGTAGATATCAGAAAAGACGGAGTAATGATTGTTGTTTCTGTTAAAGATAACGGCATGGGCATCCCTGAAGATAGGCTAAAAGATGTGTTCAACATGTTCACTCAAATTGAAGCGCATTCTACACATACCAAAGGCGGGCTTGGTATTGGGCTAACATTGGTGTGTAAGCTGGTGGCATTACATCATGGCGAAGTATCTGTAATGAGCGAAGGCGTCGGTCAAGGAAGTACTTTTGAAGTTAGGCTACCTATCTCCAAAACAGCTTTTGAGCAGTCTGACAACAAAGAAATGGAATCTGTTGTACCAAACAAAAGTAAAGTGATGTTTGTGGATGACAACGCCGATCTTATCGATGCTTATTGCTTGTTAGCTGAGTCGATGGGGGTTACTGCTTTGGGAATTACCTCTCCGACAGAAGCGGTAGAGAAATTTAAAGCCTTTAAGCCAAACTGTGTATTCCTTGATATCGGCATGCCAGATATTGATGGTTATGAGCTAGTTAAAATGCTTAAAGCCCTACCAGAAGCAGACAGCGTTAAGTTTTACTCTCAAAGCGGGTGGGGGTCAGAAAAATACGTAGAAGACTCTAAATCTGCCGGGTTCGATGAGCATTTTGTGAAGCCCTTATCTAAAGAGACCATTAAATCGGTACTAAGCTAGTGTTGCCCCGCGCAACGGGGGGCAAACAAAGAAAAGTATTCGTAAGTGAATATCAACAGTGAAACACGCTATAATAGCAGGCAAACGTAATTAGGAATAAATATGAAAGTCTGTGGTATAGATTTAAAAGGTAACGAAGCAATTATTAGTTTGGTGTCGCTAGCTGACGGTTTGTTTCATTTGCCCGACTGCCGTACGCGCCGATTAACACTGGCCGATACCAGTGCCAAGGGGCTAAAAAGCTTTCAAAGCACCTTCGCTAAGCTTGTCGAAGATTATAAAATTGATGCTGTGATCATTCGTCAGCGTCAAAGCAAAGGTAAATTTGCAGGAAGTGCAATCGGCTTCAAACTAGAGGCAGCTATCGAATTGATTGATGGGTTAGAGGTTATTGTATTTAGTCCTACAGATATTAAAGAGTCGCTTCGCAGAAACCCGCTAGCAGTTCCGTTCTCTGAAACTGGTTTAAAGCAGTTCCAAGAGACAGCCTTTACCACGGCTTACGCATGGCTTATGAAAAATGAGTATGCGTCGCAAGAGGCTAGTGAAGGGTAACAGGTAGCCGTTCGACACATTCGTGAACAGTGAAGCTTATACCAACCTGTAGGCTTCGCTGCTTAGCCCTTCATCCTCTCAACCCTTGCACTCAATTCAACCAAGGCGTTGTGTAGTATTTCCAACTTGTCATTGAATTCTTCGTCTGCTTCGTGCTCGTTGCGCTTTATGGCTAATTCTATCGAACTTGCTAATTCTGCAAGCGAAAATGCGCCGATATATCGAAGCGTCGTTGTGAATATATGCGCTATTCTTGCGATGGCAGGATAGTTGTGGTTATCAATAGCTTGTCTGAGCGCGCTAAGCTCACCCTCTAAAGCCACAAAATCGTTTAGTAAGTCGCTGTATAGGGTTTCGTCACCTAGCAATGTTTTCAACGCTGTGGGTTTGTCTATAAAGGTCAATGTTGTGAACGCTACACTCGTTTCGCTGATCACCCCTGTGGTAGCCGAAGACTGCCTTTTATCCAATACCTCAACAAGTACATCAAAAAAGCGATTAGGGTCGACAGGTTTATTGATATGACCATCCATGCCAGCCGCTAAGCTTTTATCAATGTCTTGTTGCATGGCATGCGCGGTTGTGGCGATGATAGGTAAAGTTAACTTCAGCTCTTCTCTGATGTGTTTGGCTGCAGTTAACCCATCCATTACCGGCATTTGAATGTCCATCAACACCACGTCGAATGCGCTGTCTTTACGCAGTATGCTTATTGCTTCCAAACCATTATTGGCCACTTCAATAGTGGCATGGGTGTCGCTTAACAGTCCAAGGGTTACTTTTTGGTTAAGTGCATTGTCTTCTGCAAAAAGAATGCGAGTGCCTTTTAAGTTAGGCACTGTTGGTTTGTCTTTAGGCAAGGCTTTAGTTTTTACGTTAAGACATAGCTCTTGCAGTTTATCTACTAACTCACTGGTGCTAAATGGTTTCTTAATAAAGTTGCGAATGCCTAGTTGGTTAGCTTGCTCTCGCATGCGTGGCGATTCAAACGCATAAAGCATAATTACTTTTGGCTGCTTAATTGAAAACTCTTGATTCATAATGGCCGTTACTTCAAGACCATCAATATCAGGCATACTCCAATCTAAAATAAGCACGTCATAGGGCGTAGATGTCGCTAATGCTGAGCGCATTTTAACAACCGCGTCTTTGCCTCCAGTGGCAATATCAGCTTGAATGTTAGCCATAGAAAGGGCTTCTGAAATAGCATCTCGCGATGCTTCAATATCGTCAGCTATAAGTACCTTCAGCGCGGAAAGCTGTGTAGAAGGGGATATGATCTGCTGAGATGCGTCCTGCTGTACTTTCACCGTAAAGTGGAAAATAGACCCTTTTCCTAACTGGCTCTCTACCCAAATCTCACCGCCCATTAACGCCGTTAACTGTTTGCAAATTGCTAAACCTAAACCTGTACCACCGTAACGCCTAGAAATTGTTTCATCGCCTTGATTAAATGGTTGGAACAGTAACGCTTGATGCGCGCTACTTAATCCAACGCCCGAATCCTTCACTTCAAACTCAAGCTGAATGTCTTCTGAGACTTGCTTGCATCGCACGCTCACTGAGATAAGCCCATCCTCGGTGAATTTAAGGGCATTGCTTAATAGGTTGTTAAGCACCTGCTGAATGCGCAGTGGGTCGCCGATTAAGTTAAGCGGCACATCTCGTGAGATATGTTGTATAAGCTCAATATGCTTTTCTTGTGCACGGGCAAGGTGCAGCCTAATGGTTTGGTTTACCAGCGCGTCTAAATTGAACTGCGTCGATTCGATATCCAGTTTTCCCGCTTCAATCTTCGAGAAGTCGAGAATGTCGTTAATTATACTTAGCAGTGTCTGCGACGCGCCCTCAATTTGTATCAAATTAGTTTGTTGTTCTTTGTCTTCAGCGGCGCGCTGGGATAGCTTAGTAAGACCAATAATTGCGTTTAACGGCGTGCGAATTTCATGGCTCATACGGGCCAAGAAATCAGACTTTGCTTTGGTTGCTTTGCGCAAATCTTGGGTGAGGGTGTCGAGAGTTTTTCGTTGCTGCCGAGCTCTAACTAATAGACCAACTACCAGCCCTAATGAAAGGATCACAAAGCCAATAAAATAGAGTTGCTGAGTATTCTTTTTTTGTTGAATAAGATTTTGCTCTTCTTTTAGTTGGTTGTCTTTCTCTAAAAGCTTGATGGTTTCTTCTTTTTCAGAAATGGCTAAACGCACGCGGTGCAGCGCCATCAGTCTTGACTGCTGCTCGTTAAAGCTTTGCTTAAATACTTGTTGATACTGTTTCGAGTATTCTAGAGCGGCCGCTATATCGCCTTTTTCCTCGTAAAGCGGAATAAGTTTGTTTAAAACATCGATAACCAAAGCTTTGTCATTTTTAATAATGTCTTTTTTAAGCCCGGCTTCAAGTTCGGTAATAGCAAGTTCTACTTCGCCTTGTTGCTGGTAAATGTCTACCAAGTGAAGAAGGTGCGACCCTTCGTTGTACCGGAATCCTACCTGGCGGTCAGCTTCTGCTGCTTGATTGAGTTTTTTAAGGGCTTCACTCAAATTACCTTGCGCGATGTGAAGCTCGGCCATGGCGCTATGTACAATGCCAATAAAAGGATAATCAGCTTCGCGAAGCAGGCTTTCCGCTAATAGCAGGCTAACTTTAGCATCTTGGTATTTACCGAGTGCCCGCTGCGCGTACCCTTGGAAAAAGTATGCGGTTCCTTCACCTTCTTTGCTATTAAAACGCTGGGCTGCAGACAAATACTGATGCCCGAACGTAAGCATAAGTTCATAGTCTTTAAGCGACATGTAGACGTTACCCATGGCGCTATAAACCAATAAAACGCGGTCACTTCCGGCTTCGTTGTAGATATCTAAAGCCCGATGCATTGCTTCTAATGCACTGGCATGCTCGCCAGACAAATCTAGGATCAACCCTTCTAGGCGATACGACTCTGCAATGTCTAGCAAGTTTTTTACTGACGTCGCGTATTTACGCGCTTCAAGTAATGCTTCGTAGGCCGAAACATAGTCTTGCTTTAGAATATGAAAGTAGGACTTAATGTTTAAAAAGCGTGCATGCCCATCATCATTAGGGTGAGCTGCAAAAAATGCATTTAATTCTGCGAACGTAGTTTGAACGTTTGGGTCGTTTTCCTGAATGCGTGCTTTAAGTCCGTCAAGTTGAAGTGTGGGAGGTGAAACCTTGTCTTGCGGCTCTTCGAAAGCGCGAGCAGGTAGTGTCATTGATAAGGTAATGACACTAACAATGCACAAGACAATCCGTTTCATTTTTCTTTTGCTATTAGTTAGTAGCTAATAACGCGAATGGTTTTACTGGTGTCGTCAAAGCGCTTAGAAAGCTCGTCCCAGTTTTTATCCGCAATAATCTTTACTTCATCGGCAGGTAATCCGTACTTCTTTGCGGTTGCCACAGGGTCGCTTTTGTAAGCTTCCATTAGCTTGCTGTTGGTGTCTAATTCAACCAAAAAATCTTGTATAGATTTTGCCATTTCTTATTATCCTTTTTTAATTTAGGGTTGGGTTTCTATAGTTAGTAACTTGTTGTTCTGTTAGCCCTAGCTTCGCTAAGCGGTCTTGTCGGTATGCTGGCATTCCCTTCGATGGAACAACGAGCGTCGACACCAAGGTGGGTTTTGCGAATTCGAGCTCACGAAGCATGACTTTTTCTATCTTTGGTTCGCAAAGAGGAAGCGTCGCTGCTTCATAAATAATGAGCTCGTGATCACTTGGATAATGCTCGGCCAGTATATCTGCCAGCATAGCCAGACCTGATTGGCTGTGATTGGCATCTAGCACGCTTAACGTTGCTTCTCCTGCTAACCCTATTTGCCAGATAATTTGCGTCATGTGCGGGTCTATGCGGTAGTCGCGGAACAGAAATTGGGTGGCCTCGTATGACTGGCAGCCATAGCGAGAAGGGTCTATGCCCAAATCGGCAATTAAGCAGTCTTCGGCGGAAACGCCAGGCAACATTTGCGCCTCTAAACCTAGCTCTTGTACTCGGCGAATAGCTTCATGTGAAGGCGTGACAAATACGCCTGGGTGACCATAAAAAGCAACGCAAACCTTGTTACCTTCTACCACTGATTGCACAATTCGGTCGGCCATTTGAGAATAGGTGAGGGCGCGAGATTTTCCTTCTTCATAAAGGTCGTCTAGCGAGACGCTATTAGAGTTAAGTTTGGTTACCACATGTTCGCCGATTTTATTCATGATACCCATGAAGACGATGTCGGCATTCTCAATGTGGCTTCTTGCGGCAACGGTCATTTGCCCTGCAACACTGATACCTGTGCCGACCACAATAAGCGATCCCTTTTTAGTGGTGCCCATACTTCCTATACCGTTTTCGACACTGTTGTTTTTCCTACTATAAAATAGAATTAAGGGTATTGCTATATTCACAGGTTGGCTAATGAAGGATAAGTTTTATTAAGTAAACGTTTGATTGCGTTTAGGCTATTATCGAAAAATATCGCTAATAAAAATGTATAAAAAAGGAATAGCGCGTGTTTTCAATTCATGTAGAACGAACCATAAACAAACCTATCGAAAAGGTTTTTGCCATTTTGAGTGATCATGCTAACTATGCACAGTTCAAAGCTATTGAGCGGTCAAATTTACTGATTAAAGGTAAACATGAAACCAATGGACTGGGGGCGGTACGTGAGATTATTTCAGGGGGCTCGAACCTTCACGAAGAAATCGTTGCTTACGAGCCGCCTTATAAACTAGGCTATAAAGTCGTGAAGTCCAAGCCATTACCATACAGCTCGTACAGTTGGCTAAGAATTCCCGCTAAAAATAGACGAGTAAGTGAGCAACCATTCTGCCGCATGGGTTGCTGGCGTCTAACACCAGAAAAATCACCCAGCCCAACCCGCTGTCTATTTTTTAAGGTGGGCATTCATCTACATGTCTAATTTTTTACCAATTTGATCGCTAAGATGTACTAATTTGATTACCGAGGGAGACTGACGGACTAATTACTTAGGGGCTTAATCGTACAATCTCCACTCGACACCACACAACTCACTTCTGGACATTTCTGAGTTGCATTTTAGCTAATTTAGAAAAACATGAATTAGATAAAGTATGGAAATTTCAAATCAATATGAGGCGGACATGAAGAAATTGAAAAAAGTAGCTTAACTGGGTTGGTCAATTTTGGTTGACCACGTCATGTTCCGGTGAGTACGCAAGTCATTGGCGCTAACGAATATGAAGGTCACTTTGCTTTTGACTTACTCTATAACAACTCTTCAGATATACAGCCTAATACCTTATCGACCGATACGCATGGTACCAATAATGTTAACTTCGCTATATTAGATTTCTTTGGTTACACATTCGCCCCTCGATACGCGAAAATGAAAAAGGTGTTTTTTGAGCTATTTGAAGTGACTGAAGAGAACGGAGGCCGTATTCAATTAAAGAAAGATATTAATCATAAGCTAATTGCTGAAGAATGGGACAATATTCAGCATATTGTTTGTTCATTGAGTCGTAAAACCACCACTCAAAGCACAATCATTAGAAAGTTGAGTAACGGCAAGAGCCGAAGATTGTCAGCATTGCATGAGTACGACCGTTTAATTAAATCTATTTATGTTTTGGAGTATGTTGATAATTCAACGTTGCGTCATTACGTCCAGCAAGCCTTGAACAGAGGTGAAGCATACCATCAGTTAAAACGTGCTATTACTTCAGTTAATGGCAATAAATTTCGTGGGGGGAATGATTACCAAGTATCACAATGGGGTTCTAGGGATTTTCCCCTCTAAAAAGACTTAATCCTCTGTAGACCACACCAATAAATGGCTGCGGAGGTGGGTTACTACTTATAAGTGTGGCAAATTAGGTAAATATCGTACATTTAATACGGAACAGCCCTGATATGGCCATCAAAAACGAAATTACTATTCTCACGAGAGCAGAACAGGCAGATCTTTATTCCCCACCCATTTTTTCAATCGAAGAACAACGTCTGTACTTTTCTCTGAACGATGCGGAATTGGCAGTTTTTCGGTCAATTCGTCTCAGAGCTCATAGATGTTACTTTGTCGCGATTTTGGGATACTTCAAATCAAAGCCCGTCATCCTAGATATCGCTTACTCGCAGGTTTCTAAGGATTTAATGTTCATCAGTAAAGAGCTGCTTGGCGGCAAGGGGCTCAGACCATTCACTCCCTCACAAAAACAAAAAGATCGACTCTACGCAAAAGTATTAGACCTTGCTGGTTATCACAAATGGGACGAAAGTCAGCACTTCAATTCTCTTTTCGACCACCTTGTTCAGGTGGGCAATGCCTGGCTGGAGCCGCGTTACCTCTTTGATACTGCTATTGAATTCCTAACCAGTCACAGCATTGCTATCCCTAGGTACACCGTACTCCAGAGACTGATAAGCAGAGCGATGCAGCAGGTCAGAAAAGACCTGGCGCACCAACTTAATCAACTCACCAGTCCTGAACTTCACGTCTTTCTGGACAGCATAACAGCCATTGATGACGGACTAAGCCTGAACCAGCTCAGAGGCGGTGCAAAAAGTCTGACCGTACCTGAACTTAAAAAAGAGCTTGCCCTTTATCATCAGTTAGCGCCATGGCGCACGCAAATCAATGGCGTTATCGATGGGCTTAATCTGTCTCTTAAAAATCGACAACACTTCGGTGAGCTCATCAACTATTACGGTAGTAAACTCAAACGATTCAAACGCGCACAGCAGCATCTATGGTTGCTATGTCACCTGACAGAGCGGATACAACTGGCACTGGAACGGTTAACTGATGGGTTCATTTACCATATCCGCAAGCAACAAGAAGCTGCCAACACCTTTGCACAACAAGCAGTGTTCCTGTCCTGGCAGTCAGCCGCGGACAATGTCACGAAAGCGGCAGAGTTACTGCATCTGTTTGTGGATGAGAACATTGATGATAATCAA
>NZ_JBQKUJ010000018.1:0-93618 GCF_054968525.1 Alteromonas sp. G5_S2_22_S1
TTTCACGGCGGTAACAGGGGTTCGAATCCCCTAGGGGACGCCATATCGAAAAAACCAGCCATTCGGCTGGTTTTTTTGTTTCTGTCCAAAGACAAAGTGGACAGACACTTTTCTGCAGCCGCATTTTGCCTTTCTCGACTCTGTGGTCGCAAGTGTAAAGTTCTAATGTCGCCAATACCTAGAAAGTTTTTACGGTTTTGACACGTCACACGATTGACCTGTTATGATCTTAGAAATACAAAAGAGGTATTATATGCAGCAAATTTATCCAATAGGCACTCCAGGCAAGCCATGGGGCAATGAAGAAAAAGCACAGTGGAAAGCACAGCAGTCGGTGAAGCGAAGTTATCAGGAAGAGGTGCTTGATAAACTTAGCAAAATTGTTCCTGAAGGTTTTCAGTTAAAGCAATATGGTGCATTACCTTATGACGAAGCGCGTTACCCATTGTATGCTGTTGTCCCAATAAATATTGACTCTAATAAGCCTTCTGCGCTTATCACAGGCGGTGTGCACGGCTATGAAACGAGCGGTGTACAAGGAGCCCTTCAGTTTATTGAAGCGAAGCTGGCTACTTTTAAAGACTTATTTAATATCGTGGTTGTTCCGTGCGTTAGCCCCTGGGGCTATGAAACAATAAACAGATGGAATCCGCTAGCGTTAGATCCTAACCGTTCCTTCTACCCGGGCTCTCCCGCTACAGAATCAGCTCAACTGATTAAACTAGTGAATGAATTGGCTCTACCTTTAGCGCTTCACATCGATTTGCACGAAACTACCGACACAGACAACAGTGAGTTTAGACCCGCACTAGCTGCTCGAGACGGAGTAACGCATGATAACTGGAACATCCCTGATGGTTTTTACACGGTAGCCAATACATCCAACCCTCAGCTAGAATTTCAAAAAGCGGTCATTGATGCGGTTAAGGACGTAACCCATATTGCGCCTGCCGATGAGAACGGCAAAATAATTGGTGCTGATGTAGTGAGTGAAGGTGTTATTTGCTATGACAAAAAGGCGCTATCGCTTTGTGGCGGGTTGACCGACGCAAAGTACGTCACTACTACTGAGGTGTATCCCGATAGCGATAATGCGACGCCTGAGAACTGCAATGAAGCACAAGTGTCAGCGATATGCGCCGCACTGAACTTTATTAAATAGCCGCTTGAACGTTTAGACGTCTAGATGTATATTTGAGCCTCTTATTAGGGAGGCTCATCGTGTATATATTTTCCGCAGTTATTTACGACGGTAAAAAGCAGCATTTAATAAAGCAAGAATGTAGGACAGACACTGAGTTTGCATCTTATTTAGAACGACAATTTGGTTGTCACGTATGTCTATGGTCTAGTAAAGAGCTGTCGGAAACGGCGCTATTGGCGATTGCCGCATCTCAGGAACGCAATCAGCAACAAGGTTTAAATAGAACAAAAGCAGTATGAATATCACCTCACCCTGTATCGCGCTGTGTAAACTGGATGATGATGACGTTTGCTCGGGTTGCAATCGCACTATCGATGAAATTACTCATTGGCGGACATACACAAACTCCCAAAAGAAAGCTGTAATTTCTCGCCTATTTGCGCTTAAAAACGCGCCACAAGGCAACGCTAGGACAGACACTTAACCCAAGTGTAATTCGTTAATTCTACTAACGAGCTTATCGCTTCATATATACGTGTGGACTTCGGACAGACACTTTTTTCCCGGCCTGAGAATGTTAATGTCGAACTCTGAGAGTGACATCCCTTTAATTGATATAGTGTGTGAATTGATAAAAAGCGCGGTATAAGCGCGGTATAAGCGGACAGACACTCAATCCCATATAACAACTATCAAATCCTGGCTGAGATCACGACTTTTTGCTAAACTCCCGCGCCAATTTTCATTTAAACAACCCGAGATATTTTTTAATGAAAGTAATGCTTGCCCCAATGGAGGGCGTTGTAGATCATTTGATGAGAGATATGCTTACTCGCGTGGGCGGCTTCGATCAATGTGTTACTGAATTTGTTAGGGTTGTGGACCAAAAACTCCCTAAAAAGACTTTCTATAGATTATGTCCGGAACTTCATAATGGTGGGAAAACGCCATCAGGGGTGCCTGTGCGTGTTCAATTACTAGGGCAGCACCCCAAGTGGCTTGCTGAAAATGCTCAAACTGCAGTGGAGTTAGGTTCTCCTGGCGTAGATCTCAATTTTGGTTGTCCTGCCAAGACGGTAAACAAGAGCAAAGGGGGAGCGGTTTTACTCAAAGAAACCCAGACTCTTTATGATATTGTAAAAGCTGTGAGAGATGCAGTTCCAGATGAGATACCGGTTTCAGCTAAAATAAGACTAGGTTTTGAAGATAAGTCGTTAGCGGTGGAAAATGCTGTGGCAATAACTGAAGCCGGCGCGTCAGAATTAGTTGTCCATGCAAGGACTAAAACTGAAGGGTATAAGCCTCCAGCATACTGGGATTGGATAGCAAAAATTAAACAACATACTAATATACCGCTCGTTGCTAACGGAGAAATATGGAGTGCTGAAGATGCACAACGCTGTCAGGAACAGTCTGAATGCACCAATTTGATGGTTGGCCGCGGCGCGTTGGCAATGCCTAATTTGGCGTTATGTATCAAAGGTCGTCAAGCGCCTATGCCTTGGCCTGAACTTGCTGCGCTGCTTATTCAATATTCAGGTTACGAAATTTTTGGTGATAAAGGCAGGTATTACCCAAACCGAATCAAGCAATGGTGCGGCTACCTAAAAAGGCAGTACCCAGAAACTGAACTTCTATTTAACGATATTAGACGGTTAACAAACTCGCAAGATATCGTGGAGGTACTGGCTCGCCAGGCTGATAGTTGAGGTCATTGCCACTTAGGTTAAGATAAATACTTTTGGGCATTTGCTAGGTTCGGGCGGCATGCCCTTTGGCAGCATTTAGCAAAATTATCCATCATTTCTGGGCAACCTACAGGCCCGGTAAAAAGTGTTTCAAAATTGTTGGTAACTAGGTGCCAGTTCTCCTTTGTCATACCTAGTTTGGTAAGTAATCGGCTAGGAAGCAAGGGCAGTTTTTGAACTGAGTCATTCTTTTCGGCGGTCAAAGTGTCATTAATTAGCTGATTATAATCAACGAAAGCGAAGGGCAAGGAGACTTTATCTTTTACGCGTCTATCGCTAAACGGCATCAGAAACTTGGGTGTCTTATTAACACGTTGGGCGTTCAAGCGATATTGAATACTGGTGAAATGCGAGCCTTTGAGAGTACGTGAAATCTTTGCTCGTATAGGGTTTAAATCCACGTAAGCCATTACACTTGCGAGTGCTTTTTCATCCAGGATGGCTTGAGATCTGAACCGCCTTTCCCAAAAATATCCCTTACATTCATCTTCCTTGTTAGCTCTTCTTGCAATGTATTCGTTAAGCAATCGCATAAACCAGCTGATGCTTTGAAGACGCTCTCTGTATATCACCGAAAGTGCTTTTAATTCGACAAGCTCTTTTGCAGTTACCGAATCAAAATCATCAAAATAGCGTTGGACAAGGGGTGGGCATTTGTAAAACATTCTCCACCTCAGCAACACTTCATCCATTGTCCACCCGTCAGCTCTTCCTTTTGCTACATGAAGCACTATATGAATGTGATTATGCATCACAGCATAAGCGCATAAATCAATGGCAAATGCCTGTGAAAGTTTATGTAGCCTATCCTGAATCCACTTTCTTCTATGTTCATAATTAATTCCAGTGCGAGCATCTCGACCACAGAGGTAAGATTGTCTTACGCAACGGGAAATACAGTGATAGTAGGGTGTCACATCGGTATTTATTTGTTTGTATCTAGGTAAAGGCATGTCCGTATCCCCAAGTTAATTACCTGCATTATGGGGCGTTCGGCGTAAAGTTTAAGTGGTCTTTAGGACAGTTTTAGTCGGAAAAGTATACTAAGAAATGGAGAGACACCCATTGTAATCAAAAAGTGGACAGACACATGTCGAATGAAAGTGTCTGTCCACTTTAAGCCCACTTTGAGCCACTTTAAGCACATTTTTAGTAACGTGTCGCTGCGTCAACGAGAGACTTAATACAAGTGTCTGTCCCTTCGGTTCAACTATAGCTATACAAATACATCTACACGCGACCCAACGCGACTGTCTGTAGAACTGGTCGTTTGCTGCGTATTTTGCGGCTGCGCTGTGCGGTTTTCTTGCTCACTACGAGGCTCAACTTGCTGCTGAGGGCGCTGGGGTGACTCTAAAACCGTCGAGACGGGCATCGAATTAACAGATGATACATCCATAGATAAACCTCATACCAAGATAGTAGATTAGTCAAGAATAGCACATTTATTGAACATCAAGTATTAAACTTCTTAAGTGTCTGTCCATAAACTTAGCAATCAAAGGCTGTGCCTCAGCGTTGGGATGAATGCCATCGTTTTGCATTAATTCTTGATTAAGCGCTATTTCTTCAAGAAAAAAGGGAATCGTTGCTATATCTTGCTCGTCAGCCACTTTGCTGAAGTTTTGAGTAAACATTTGCGTGTAACGCCTACCGTAATTCGAAGGGATCTGCATTTCTTGAAGAAATACAACGGCATTGTTTTCTTTCGCCACATTAACTAATGAATTCAAGTTATTTTTTATTTTGTTTATGTTATGCCCTTGAAGCCCATCGTTACCGCCTAATTCAATTAGTACATGGGATGGCGTATGTTGATCTAATAACCGCGGAAAGCGCGCTAATCCGCCATCTGTTGTTTCACCACTTACCGCAGCATTTACAATATCAATCGGAATGTTGTCGTCTTTCCACATCTTTTGTAACAAACTGACCCAGCCTTCATGTTGCTGCAACCCGTAGGCCGCAGATAGACTGTCACCTAAAATAAGCAAAACCGCCTTTTCGCTTGTATCACCTTGCTCACCTTGATCTGATAGCGCTTGAAAGGGTATTAAAATAATAAGTACAAAAGCGAATAAATAACGAAATTTAACAAACACGAATTGATGACCCCATATGATAAAAGCTAATTCTGTAACTAAAGTAGTGGATACGAGCGAAGGTTCTTTGCAGATCCTTAGTCCTATTTCTTTTGAAGTCAAGTCAGGTGAGTCAGTTGCCATTATCGGTGCGTCAGGCTCAGGCAAATCAACCCTCTTGGGCTTGTTGGCCGGGCTTGATCAAGTTACGGAAGGTGAAATCTTCCTAGACGGCGAAGGGCTTCACAGTATGGGAGAAGAAGAGCGAGCCGCGTTAAGGGGAAATAAAGTAGGTTTTATTTTTCAGAGCTTTATGCTTGTGCAGAGCTTAACTGCGCTTGAGAACGTGATGCTTCCCGCCGAAATTGCTGGTCTAGATAGCCCCAAAGCCCTCGCCATGAATATTCTAGAGCAGGTTGGGCTTAAGCACCGGGCTCACCATTTCCCTAACCAATTGTCTGGCGGCGAGCAGCAGAGAGTGGCCATAGCGCGTGCTTTTATAACTTCGCCTAAAATATTATTTGCCGATGAGCCCACGGGTAATCTTGATGCCAAAAACAGTGCAAAAATAGAATCGTTATTGTTTCAAATGAATAGAGAAAAAGGCACTACGCTTGTTTTAGTTACGCACGATAACGAATTGGCAGAGCACTGTGATAGACAGTTGACTATGAATGCTGGGGAGCTTGTTGAGACGACCGATATAAATGTTGTCAGTAAAAAAGAGGCAGTATAAATGTCGACATCTTTCAATTTGGCGTGGCGACTTTTTAAACATGAAGCCAGACGTGGTGAGCTTACTATCATTTTACTTGCAATCGTTTTATCGGTTGCCGCGGTTTTATCACTCTCGCTTTTTAGTGAGCGTTTACAAGGAGCGCTTAAGGCACGCTCTGCAGCGTTTATTGCGGCTGACGCTCAACTGCGTTCTGATGACCCTATCAATGAAGAGTGGTTGATTAAGGCTCAAGAAGAGGGCCTATCAACGGCTCTGCAGGTTTCTACTCGTTCAATGGTCTTTAAAGGCGATGAGATGTCGCTTGTAGACTTACGTGCGGTGAATACTTCTTATCCTTTGAAAGGTATAGTTAATATCGCCGAAAAGCCTTTTGGAGAAAAACAAGTTACTACAGAGTTGCCGCAAACCGGCGAAGTATGGGTACAGTCGCGACTTTTTCAAAGTTTGGGCCTATTAATAGGCGATGAAATCGAAATAGGGGATGGTACTTTTACCGTCACGCGCGTACTTGTCGATATACCAGATGCAGGTTTTAGCGTTTTTAACACCGACCCTATAGCGCTTATGAACCTTGATGATTTAGAAAAAACGGCGATAACGGGCCCAGGCAGTAGGGCGCGCTACGTAGGTTTTTTCGCTGGCGATACTGGTGATATTGAACGCTTTAACAGCTGGCTATTACCACAACTTAACGATGATCTTCATTCATGGAGGACGGTGGAAGATGATGAGTCGGCTATTGGACGCTCCGTAGCCAGGGCAGAGCGCTACTTTCTATTAGCGAGCCTACTCGCCATTGTATTGGCAGCGGTATCTATTGCCGTTGCTGCCCAGCGTTATGCTCAGCGGCATTTCGACCCAGTGGCAATTATGAAAACACTAGGCGCTACAAGCAAGGTCATCCGCAAAGTCTACTTGTTCCAAATACTGTTTATTACTGCCCTTGGGATTCTTATTGGTTTAATAATTGGGTTTATTGGGCAGCAGATTATTGTTTCGCTTGTTGCTGATAGAGTAGACGTGTCGCTGAACGTATGGCACTGGCGGCCACTTTTGATAGCGATAGCCACGGGGGCTACTTGCGCGTTACTGTTTTCTTTATATCCACTAATGCAGCTATTTTCTGTGCCACCGTTGAGGGTATTACGAAAAGACATCTCGGCAAATCTGCGTTCTCGTAGTATCCAATTCGTGGCCTCAGGGGGCGCAATATTTTTATTGATGTGGATGTATAGCCAAGACCTTAAAATTAGCGCCATTTTGTTTGTATCCGGCGCAGCCTTAGTGCTTGGGCTACTAGGCGCTACGTTCATATTGATTGCGCTTGGACGTAAACTTGGCAGCGGTAGAATGGGGCCTTGGCAGTTAGCATGGGCGCGTATCAAACGTCGCGCTATGGATAACAGTGTTCAGCTTATTAGCTTCTCGGTCACCATTATGCTGCTATTGGTAGTACTTGTAATGCGAAATGACATGGTCTCGCAGTGGCGTTCGCAGTTACCAGAAGGTACACCAAATTATTTCTTAATAAATATTACTCCAGACATCCAACCGCAGTTGGACAGACACTTCGCTGAAAATGGCGTGGATATACAGGAGTTTTACCCTGTCATTCGAGGCCGTTTCGTGTCGGTCAATGGCGAGGGGGTAAATACCGACGTTTCTAAAGAAGATGAGCCGAATCGTGAAGGCCGCCGAGGGTTAGGGCGAGAAGCTAATCTCACCTGGAGTAACACGTTACAAAAAGAAAATGAGGTTATTGAAGGAAATTGGCATGGTGGCGTAGATGCGAACTATGACGAAGGGTGGTTTCCCGTATCCGTTGAAGAAGGTGTGGCTGAAAGGTTAAACATTCGGATGGGCGATAGGCTTACCTTTAACGTAGGTAGCGAAATTGTAGAGACTAAAGTAACGAGTTTGCGTAAAGTGAACTGGCAAACCATGCAGCCAAACTTTTTCTTCGTCATCCATCCGGAAGCGATGGCCGCATTTAGTCCCACTTATATCACGAGCTTTTACCTACCATCTGAAAGAAAAGCTGAGTTGACTAATCTGTTGAAGCCCTTTGCGTCGATAACTATGTTCGATGTGGATGCGAGAATCAATCAACTGCGAGAGATAGTAGATCAAGTTTCCGTTGCCGTAGAGTTTATACTCGTACTCGTTTTACTTGCAGGAAGCTTGGTATTAATTGCACAAGTCCAAGCGAGTATGGATGAGCGAAGGCAGGAAATAGCCATCCTTCGCACATTAGGAGCTAAGGGCGCTCTTATTCGAAAAAGCGTTATTTTTGAGTTTGTTATCATTGGAGTTGTAGCCGGATTTATGGCGGCAATGGCGAATGAATTAAGCCTTTACCTGCTTCAAACCTCGGTTTTCCAGATGCAAGCAAGCCTTCATCCTGAATATTGGGCTATAGCCCCAAGTGTTGGGGCAGTGGTTGTAGGCCTTCTAGGCGCGTTCGGGTGCTGGCGACTATTGACGCTTAATACCAGTCAAATGCTGCGCAATATGGTGTAGCGGCGAGCTCAGAGCCATTTCGTTATCAAATGAGACCCGATTGTGGACAGACACTTTAATTGTATGAGTGTCTGTCCGCTTCACATCTACATTTCATGAATTACCAGCATAATAGCGGTTCAACTCGCACTTCTAATTCGCCACAGTTATGGCAATACAAGTATCTCTATACAATAGCTATCTGGAATCGAGTAGGGCAATTAAGTTGGAATGTATCAAAGTAGTGGAAATCAAAACTTCGATTTAATAAAAAGGACAGTCACTTTCTTTACTCCGAGTGTCTGTCCGCTAATGCTCCACTAATGCTCATTGACTGCGGCTGACGTACCGTTAAGCACTATAAATTTCAGAAAGCGCCTCATCGACGGTAGGGTAATCAAACTTGAACCCGGCGGTTGTTAGCTTCTTCGGAGTCACACACTGACCTTCTAAAATCATGGTTGACGACTCTCCCATTGCCATTTTCATAACAAAACTCGGTACGTTGAAAAGGCAGGGGCGACCTAATGCCGACGCTAGTGACTTAGAAAAAGCTTTATTGGTTACTGGCTCTGGTGCCGTTAGATTAAAAGGCCCTTTGCAAGCATCATGCTCCAATAGGAATGCAATGGCGCGGACCATATCTTGTAAATGGATCCACGCCAAATACTGAGCTCCGCTGCCTAATGTGCCTCCCACGCCAAGCTTAAACGGCAGAGCCATTTTATCTAGCGCTCCGCCCTTATCAGATAGCACAACTCCTGTTCGTAAAGTCGCAACGCGGATTCTATTCATGTTGACGCCATTTGCGATAGTCTCCCATTTAGCACATAGGTCATGCGTAAACTCGTCATGTGGATGAGTTTCTTCGGTAACGAGCCTGTCGCCCTGATTGCCGTAAAACCCAATAGCTGAGCCAGATATGAGTGTTTTTGGAGGCTTATCGCTGGCATTTATCTTAGCCACTAACTCAGCGGTCGTGTTCCAGCGGCTATCGCAAATTTTCTTTTTTTGAGTGTCTGTCCACCGCTTGTCAGCAATTGGTTCGCCCGCTAGATTTATTACAGAGTCAAACGCTTCAATGTTTGTGATGGACGCAATACTTTCTAGTGTTTGAATGCTATCGCCTAACACTTGTCGAGCTTTGTTTGCGTTACGAGAGACCACGGTAAACGAATGCTCGCTCGCGTATTTTCTAATAAATTCGCTACCAATTAGCCCGGTACCACCGGTCATGAGTATGTTCACCGAATTCTCCTTAAACCTTTAATTTATCCAGTCTTATTGCAAGAAAGCGTTAACGAAACCGAGTCGGAGAATCGCAAAGCGTGTGGTTTATCAACTTCTACTTCAGCATATCGAACAGATGAGTGCTCTGCCGCTATGCTTAAAACGTCTGCTGTGAGCTTTTCTAGCAAAGAAAATCGGTTATCTTCTACTAACTTAATTATTGCCTTAGTAATCGTTTTATAATTTAACGCGTCAGACATATCGTCTGTATTCGTTGCTTTCTCTGCGTCGTAATCAATTTTTACATTAACAACAACGTCTTGCTTGTTTTTGATTTCATCTTCGTTAATGCCAATGTAAGTGCGTAGTCTCAAGTTTTTAATTTTTATAGTTGCAAGATTAAAGTTCATTGTAGTCTCTTGTTTGTAGTTGTTTATAAGTCGTTGTAAAGTATTGTCGTTTCAATCAGGAATGTAGCACAAAATGTCAATGGAACTACGCTCGCCAACAGCAAAAATTCTTATCGTTTTAGCATGCTTAGTGGTAGTAATGGCCGGCGTAAAAGCAGCCAGTGCGATCATGGTGCCATTTTTTCTCTCTGTTTTTATCGCTATAGCGTGTAGCCCAATTATACGCTGGACCTCGAAATTCGGCGTGCCTAAGTGGCTTTCTATTACGTTTGTTATACTGCTTATTGTCGTATTTGGTTTTCTTTTAGCTGGCTTAGTAGGCCAGTCTATGACGGAGTTTCGAGAGAATCTTCCAGAGTACAGAAGCAAGTTGAATACTGAGTTTGCATGGGTGGTAGCAAAGCTTGCTGAATTTAACATCCACATCAACCGTGAACTCATTGCTTCGCACCTAGACCCTTCTACTGCGATGTCTGTTGCAACTAATTTCATAAGTGGGATGGGGGGCGTGCTATCTAACTTATTTTTAATCCTTTTAACAGTTATCTTCATGCTGTTTGAAGCTGACAGTATTCCACGTCGCTTACATATTGCACTTGCCGACCCTGATATGAAGCTTAAGCATATTGATAAGTTTATACGGTCAGTGAATAGCTACCTCGCTATAAAAACGGTGGTTAGTTTAGGCACAGGGGTAATTATTGGCGTTTGGCTTTATGTGATGGGTGTGGACCACTTTATGCTGTGGGCCGTTTTGGCATTTATGTTGAATTTTATTCCAAACATAGGCTCAATCATTGCGGCCTTACCTGCTGTATTAATTGCATTTGTGCAGCTAGGCCCTGCCGCAGCAGGCTTTGCAGCACTAGGCTTTCTGCTCGTCAATACGATTATGGGCAACATGGTAGAGCCTAGATTAATGGGAAAAGGAATGGGACTATCAACGCTTGTAGTATTCCTCTCATTAATTTTTTGGGGATGGCTATTGGGGACGGTAGGGATGCTTCTTTCTGTACCTCTTACTATGGTTGTAAAAATTGCGCTTGAGTCACGAGAAGAGAGCAAGTGGTTAGCCGTATTACTTTCAAGTGAGGGTGAAAAAGCTACTGCAAAGTAACCTTTGATGAATTCTCAGTGGACAGACACTTTTTATTCAGCTCAATAAGCTTTTTATTAGAAGTTAATGACTGAAGGAGTGACTGTCCACTTTCGCTTCACCTATGCATGCCATTGATAGGTACTTTGCGATTTCTCAGCAAGTTGGTGTGTCTGTCCCATTTTAGATTTGGCGATAAAGTGTCTGTCCACCGTCATTTCCACGATCATTTCGAATGTTATTTCTTTGGCAGCTTAAGCTGCACTTTAAGAAATATGGCGAATCAATCAGTAAAAAAAAGGAAGCCCCTTTTCTTATTACTAATTTTTTGTTTGTTAATTACACGTGATTCGGAAACTGAAGTACTATATTTGCTCCACCTAGATCACTATCCTCAATCTGCATTCTTCCTTCGTAAATTGACACTAAGTCAGCTACTAGCGCCATACCTATGCCATGGCCTTCTTCGTAGGTGTCTAAACGCGTTCCGCGTTCTAAAAGCAGTGTTTTTTTATCGTACGGTATGCCTGGGCCATCATCTTCGACATGTATAACAAGCCAACCGGACTTGATTTTTGCGGATACGAGAACCCTATTTTTCGCCGCTTTACACGCGTTGTCGAGAAGGTTTCCGCTAAGTTCCATGAAGTCAGTTTCATCACCTTTAAACTGAATGTTATCATCTACTTCGAACTCAATAGTTAGGGCTTTTTCTTGATAAACTTTGTCCATTGCATCAGCGAGTTTATTGAGAACAGGTTGCACGGCAATGCCTTGTTGCCACCCCGTTTTACCGGCACTAGCTCTTTTTAGCTGACGTTTTATGATGTTATCAATTTGTCTTAGCGCTTCGCCTACTTCACTTGGTAGTGTCTTATGCCCTGAGGCGACGGCAAGAGGTGTTTTCAAGCTATGCGCCAAATCACCTAAGCTGTTTTTGTACCTTGTTCTTTGAGCCGCCTCAGTATGAAGAAGCCCATTTATAGACTGCTTTAAAGAATCGAATTCAACGGGGTACCGCGACGATAGTTGACGCTTTTCACCGCGAGAAGCCTGTGATATCTCGTCAATTAATTTTCTCACAGGTAAAAGTACAAGGCTTATGCCAATTACGATAAATATAAGCAGCGCTAAACACAGCGTAAAAATCCATTGCCATGTAGTGCTTAAAAAGGTGCTTCGTTCATCTTCGAAAAGCGCTCTATTATTAAAAATATAAAACCGTACTGGCTCAAAGTCTCGGCTAGAAGCAAACTCAGCGGTGAAAGCATAAACGAAAAAGTTAGCATTTTTATCGAAGGCAGGTGTATACGACTCCAAAAAAAGCTCATTGCCAACAGCTACATCTATATTAGGCGGGGTAAAGGTATACTCTAGTGCAGACGCAGACTGCCAAATAACTTCGTCTCTAAACACGATCACGCCAAGGTAGCCTGAGCCTGGAAGGTTCAGCTGCTCCTCATATAAAATCTCTGGCATATAGGGCAGATCGCCATCTAGCTCAAACGCTGATAATAAGCCTAAGTTCATCAACCTAAGCTCGCTCATTTTAGCCTCGGTCAGGCTGTCGGTATAAGCTTCATCTAAAATGACAACGGTAAAAGGAGCGAAGAACGCTAAAAGGACTATTGCTAGAAAAATACTTCTTAGGCGAAGAGACAACTGTCTCATAGACTTCTATTTATCCTGTAGCCTCTACCTCTAAGTGTTTCTATGGGCTTGAGGTTCCCAGCAGGGTCGAGCTTTTTACGTAACCTTCCCACGAATACTTCAATAACATTACTGTCTAAGTCAAAGTCTTGGTCGTAAATGTGTTCAGTGAGTTCAGTTTTTGAAATAACCTTCTGGGGGTTGAGCATCAGGTATTCCATCACTTTATATTCATAGGCGGTTAAGTCTAACGCTTTGCCATTTATTGATAGCTCTTCGCTTACCGTATCTAAAGAGATTGGCCCAAATTGGATAGTTGGGTTGGCTTGTCCTGAGGCACGTCTAATTAGCGCTTTTGTTCGCGCAAGCAATTCCTCGTTGTGAAACGGCTTGGTAAGGTAGTCATCGGCGCCAGCATCTAACCCTTCCACTTTTTCTTGCCATCGATCTCTTGCGGTTAAAATAAGAATGGGGCATGAGATATCTGCTTGGCGAGCTTTCCGAATAACCTCGAAGCCATCTAGTTTGGGCATACCAATATCAACAATCGCGAGATCATAGTCATACTCTTTAATCAGAAAAAGCGCATGGTCTCCGTTGTCAGCCAAATCAACGCTATAACCGTTTTGCTGCAGCAATGCATCAAGTTGGGTTAATAATCGGCTATCGTCTTCTGCTACAAGGATACGCATGTTAATCCTTACCTTTACTTGTTTTCACCTTGCCTGAGCGCTTATCGACTTCAACCGATACTACACGTCCTGACTTTTTCAGTACTTTTACCCGGTAATTTTTTGAGGTTTGCTCAATCTTAAGAACACGACCATTGACGGCAACACGAGCGCGCTCGGCAGCTTCACCTTTTGAAATTCCGCCACCGTTACTTTGTAACGCAATAGCGGGCGTGGTGCTAGTGAACGCTAATACCACGCAAAGCACTGCAACTCGAAGCGATAATGCCATACAACCTCACAAAAAATTATCCCACCCGGGCCAAATTATAGATAAGTATATAGGTGCAAACTGAACCCATTCTGAATTTAGTTCAGTCTACCGTGCCAAGAGAAAGCTGTACATAAGCCTTAAGTAATCACAGCAATGTGACAAAAAATAATATGGGACAGACACTCGATGTAAATCGCGCTCCAAAAAAGCGCAAAAAAGCGGACAGACACTCACGTAGTATTTAGAGGAGCGCATAAAAGCGGACAGACACTCACGTGTTATTTAGAGGAGTGCAAAGGTAAAGTGGACAGTCACTTTGTAGTTTTAATAACACTTATAGAGAAATGAGAGATTATGAATAAAAGGCTTAGCTCAACCTTGGTAACTGCCTTGTCTAGAGTTTTGTAAATGTAGACTCTTCGCTGTTACAGCTTTTTTTCGGCGGTATCTCGTTAGGTAATTCTTACGCATACATTGAAAAAGTGTCTGTCCAAAATACAAAAGTAGGTAATTGAACAGCTGAGAAAGGCTTAAAACTCACAGGCGATTTCAAAAAATATGAAAAATTCAAATGTGTTTCTGATTGTTTTTTTGTTACTTGGCAGCGACCAAACGGGCCACAGAGCGTGTCTGTCCATTTAAAGCAATTCACTTAATGTAACTTAAGTAACCTTAGGCAGAGAAAGTCATTCTGCAGCTATTGGCATAGCTTGTGCGTACCTAGGTTGTCTTAAAATGAAAGAAGGGTAAGCGTGGTAAGTCCGAAAATGATGTATTCGGACAGTCACTCTTTCTACAAGGAGGAATTATGTCTAGTGATATCAAGAAAACGATGTGGAAAGCCATGTCAGATAGCCCCAAAGTGATGGTAAGCCTTGTTGGAGAGGATGTGCATGCAGAGCCAATGTATGCGCAGCTCGATAAAGAAGCAGATGGGGAATTCTGGTTCTACACAAGCCGGGACAATCGCATTGCCAAGGGGGGTAAAGCGATGGTGCATTTTGCATCTAAAGGTCACGATGTATTTGCATGTATTCGCGGAATGCTTACCGTTGAGTCAAGAAAGGAAATTATTGATAAGTATTGGTCTAACCCAGTGGAAGCTTGGTTCGAGAAAGGTAAAGAAGACCCGTCGCTTCTAATGCTACGATTTGAGCTTGAAGATGCAGAAGTATGGGACGCAGACCCGTCACTTAAAGGTATGTTCAAAATGCTTACAGGTAAAACCGTTAAGCCAAATGAAATGGGTGAACACGAAAAAGTAGACTTATAAAACGTCGGATAACGGATGTTTACCTGATACACAAAGTGTCTGTCCATTAAGTATAGGTAACGCTTTTAAGTGTGTGTCCACAGCTGCGTATCCGAATTTGAGTGTCTGTCCACAATCAATGTGCGAAGTTAGGGCGCGCAAGTGAATTCATTGCGGCTTTAACTTAGCAACAAAAAAGCCCTCGATAGTTAAATTCATCAACCATTGAGGGCTTTCTGTATAGCTAAATATTTTTAAACGGTCCCTTTCGGGCCGTTTTAGTTAAATAAGCCTAAGTTAAGGTAAAACCCTTTTGTACGGCTTAACGATCACGCTTTCGTAAACGCCGGCTTCGATATATGGGTCGGCATCGGCCCACGCTTGAGCATCTTCTAAAGAGTCAAACTCGGCAACAACCAGCGAGCCGGTGAACCCTGCTGGTCCCGGATCTGGGCTATCAACCGCAGGGAAGGGGCCAGCCATCACTAAACGTCCCGCGTCTTTTAGCACGTTTAGACGAGCTAAGTGGGCTGGGCGTGCATTCAAACGCTTTTCAAGGCTGTCAGCGACATCGGTAGCACAAATCATGTATAGCATGCTTATTACCCCTTAGTTGTCGCCGCTTTCATGTTTTCAACAAATGTACCTAGCTCGCTAAGCATTTTGTGACTGTCCGATAAGTTAGCGGCAATAATATTTACTGTCGCTGAACCTGAAATGGCACCTGCAGCGCCGGCATCAATAGCAGATTTGACTTGTTCCGGCGTTGAGATACCAAAACCTAGTAGCGCCGGCGCAGCCTTGTGTTTGTTCAAACGCTCGATAAGCTCAGAAGCTGGAACATTCGCAGCAGTTTCGGCCCCCGTAACCCCTGCGCGACCCAATAGGTAAGTGTAACCTTCTGAGTACTCGCCAATCTTTTCCATGGTTTCTTCAGTCGCATTCGGTGGTGCAATCAAAATTTGCGAAATACCGGTGTTTTCAGCCGCTTTTTGGAAAGGCACAGCTTCTCGAATCGGAACGTCTGCCACCAGTATTGAGTCTACGCCAGCGTCACGCGCTTTACTGTAGAAGTTTTCGATACCCTGCGCCATTACCAGGTTGCTATACAGCAATAAGCCAATTGGCACCTCAGGGTACTTTGCTCGAACGCGGGCGATTACACTCAAACAATCCGCTACAGTCACCTCGCTTTCTAGTGCGCGAATGGCAGAAGCCTGGATGGTTGGGCCGTCAGCAATCGGGTCTGAATAAGGAATGCCTAGCTCTAGCGCATCTGCTCCGCTTTCTATAAGCTGGCAGATAATAGCTTCTGACTGTGCTAAATCTGGGTCGCCCACCATGACGAAGGGCACGAATGCGCCTTGGTTTTTCTTATCAAGGCCCGTAAACATCTGTGCATATCTGTCCATTATAAATCGTCCCCTAGAATGTTGATAACGTGCGCTAAGTCTTTGTCGCCACGACCCGATAAGTTAACCACAATAATGGTTTCTTCTTCTGCCTCATCAGCCATGTTAAGCGCGTGAGCAAGAGCGTGCGATGATTCAAGCGCAGGAATAATCCCTTCTTTTCTTGCTAGCAACTGAAACGCGTTTAGCGCTTCTTCATCGGTTGCCGCTACGTATTCTGCGCGACCAATGTCGTGTAGATAAGCGTGCTGAGGGCCAACCGCAGGGTAATCAAGGCCAGCCGACACCGAGTAACTTTCTTCAATTTGACCTTCTATGTCTTGCATGATGAAGGTGTATGCGCCATGAAGAATACCTTTTGTTCCTGTAACTATGGTTGCGCCATGCTCTTTTGTGTGAACCCCTTTACCGGCGGGCTCAACGCCTACTAGGCGAACGGAAGGCTCATCAATGAAGTCGGCAAACATGCCAATAGCATTTGAGCCTCCACCTACACACGCCACTACCGCGTCTGGCAAACGGCCTTCTTTTTCCATTATTTGCGCACGCGTTTCTTCGCCAATCATTCGGTGATACTCACGAACAATAGTAGGGAAGGGGTGAGGGCCTGCAGCAGTACCTAAAAGATAATGCGCGGTATCGTAATTAGCTGACCAGTCGCGCATGGCTTCGTTTACCGCATCTTTTAACGTACCAGACCCTGCGTTTACAGGGATTACCTCGGCGCCCATTAGCTTCATACGGAACACGTTAGGTGCCTGACGTTCAACGTCTTTCGCACCCATGTAAATACGCGCTTTCAAGCCAAGTAGCGCACATGCCAACGCCGTTGCCACACCGTGTTGACCAGCACCGGTTTCTGCGATCACTTCTTTTTTGCCCATGCGCTTAGTTAACAAAGCCTGACCAAGCACTTGGTTGGTTTTGTGCGCGCCACCGTGAAGTAAGTCTTCACGTTTAAGGTAAAGTTTCACTTTTGGGTTGCTCACAAGATTTCGAGTTAACGTCATTGCCGTAGGTCGACCGGCATAATCTTTAAGCAGTGATAGAAATTCTTCGTTAAAGCTAGGATCCTCTTTGGCATCTAAGAAGGCTTTTTCCAACTGATCCAAGGCTGGAATAAGTAATTCGGGCACGTACATGCCACCAAATTCGCCAAATTTTGTATCTAACTGGTTCATTACGTTGTCCTGTTTTTTAATTTAGTAACGGCGGCAAGCAGCAAACAGCGACTTAAGCTTATCTGCACTTTTCGTGCCTGGGGCAGTCTCTACGCCTGAATTTACATCGATAACTCCGCACCCTGTAGCGATAGCGTCGGCTGCGTTGTCGGCATCAATACCGCCAGCAAGCACTAACTTATGCTTTGCCTCAATGCCACTAAGCAACTGCCAATCAAATGATTCACCGGTGCCACCTTTCGCATCACCCACTTGGCAATCGAAAAGTACGCGGTTAACTCGTTTATTGTTTAAGTGTCTGTCCACTGTTTCAGGTAGTGCGCCAGCAGAGGAGGCTTTAATCCCTTCAACTACCCAGATTTCGCACTCTTTAGGCAGCTTTTCAGCAAGCGCAGCGATATAAGCTTCATCTTCGCTACCATGAAGCTGCACTGCGAAAAGGTTTAATGACGTAGCTAGCGATGCTACCTCGTCAATATCGTGATTTACAAATACCCCTACAAACGCGCCGTTGACGCTTTGCGTTATAGAATGGGCTTGCGCTTTAGTAATACAGCGCGGTGACTTTTCCGCGAAGATTAGCCCGCCAAAACTCGTACCCTCGTCAAACGCCACTTGCGCCTGTTCGATGCTTGTTAATCCGCATACTTTAACGCCACCATTTACCAACGTTTTTACGGCGCGCGGTAAGTCGTCTTCCGCCATCAACGCACTGCCCACTAAGAAACCTTGGGATATGGGCGCTAAACGCAGCACGTCTTGGTGGGTGTAGATGCCAGACTCTGAAATCACCACGTAGTTGTGCGAGGCTTTCTCTAGCATCGGCACTAAGCGTTCTGTGGTGGCAAGATCCGTGGAAAGGTCACGCAAATTACGGTTGTTGATACCAATAATATTCGCCTTAAGCGCTATTGCACGTTCCATTTCTTCTTCGTTGCTCACCTCGGTAAGAATATCGAGTGAAAGGGAGTGGGCCACGTCAGCCAGTGCACGATATTCTTCATCGCTAAGCACGCTTAGCATAAGTAGTACTGCGTCGGCATTGTAATGACGCGCTAAATACACTTGGTAAGTATCAACAAAAAAGTCTTTGTTAAGCACGGGCTGTGCAACGCGCTCTGTTACATAAGCTAAGTATTCAAACTTCCCTTGGAAGTATTTCTCGTCTGTTAGCACCGAAATGCCGGCAGCGTAGGGTGTGTAAGCCGCTAAAATTTCATCTAAATCGAACTTTTCTCGAATAAGCCCTTTCGATGGTGATGCTTTCTTACACTCAAAGATAAAGCCGGCGTTGGGCTCGCTAAGCGCAGCAAATAGGCTTTTTTCTGAAGGAACTAAATCCGCTTTAAAACTTTCTAGCCTTAGCGCATCTTTGCGTGCGGCCACTTCCTCTCGTTTGTCTGCAACAATTTTCTCAAGCACATTAGCCATTCGTGCTTACCTCCTGAGTAATTTGGGCCACTTTTGATAGTAGCTGCATGGGGAGCCCTTCTGACATGGCATTCATTGCCATCTCTGCGCCTTCTTTAAACGTGGTGACTTTACCGGTTACTTTCAACAGCGCGCCACAGTTCATAGCAATAGCGGCGCGGTGCGCTTCTTTACCTTCACCGTTAAGGGCTGATTCAACAAATTGTCTGTTTTCTTCAGGCTCGCCACCTTCAATGGCCGACAGTGGATAATGGGGTAGACCGAAGTCCTGTGCCGTTACCGTAAGCTTTCGAATGTCGCCATGTTCAAGGTCATAAATCATTGATTCACCGTGAAGCGCCAGCTCGTCCAGACCGTCCCCGTGTACAATCATGGCGCGGTGTTGGCCAAGCAGCATAAGGGTTTTGGCGTAAGGTTCAAGCAGTTCGGGGGAGTATACGCCGAAAACACCGTGAGTTGGACCCGCCGGGTTGGCCAGTGGCCCTAAGATATTGAACAAGGTTCTTGTCTTCATAGCAGCGCGGACGGGGGCTGCGTGGCGCATGCCGGCATGATAAACCGGCGCAAAAAGAAATGTGAAATTTGCTTCATCTAAGCACTTTCGCGATATTTCGGGGGTTACGTCTAAATTTAAACCAAACTGACGAAACAAATCAGCCGAGCCAGACTTGCTCGACACGCTTCTGTTACCGTGTTTGGCCACTTTCACCCCACACGCTGCTGCAACAACACCAGCTGCACTGGAGATGTTAATAGTGTTGTGGCCGTCCCCCCCAGTGCCAACGATATCTGCAAATTCGTAAGAGGGTGTGGGAAAGGGAAGCGCGTTAGCCACCATGGCACTGGCTGCACCAGCAATTTCCCCTGGCGACTCTTTTTTCATTTTTAGTGCGGTAAGCACTGCTGCAATCATTACTTCACTTTGCTCGCCGTGCATAATGCTATTGAACAGGCTGTAAGCTTCAGTTTGTGATAGCGACTCGCGAAGCATAAGTTGTTCGAGTAGAGGGCCTGCGTTAAGCATGGTTCGCTCCCTGTAACGTTAAATAGTCAATACTTTGCTTTAACAGCATACTGCCGTGAGCTGTTAAAATGGATTCTGGATGAAACTGAAAGCCAAGCATACGATCTTCGCTATGATAAACGGCCATCACAGCTTCGCTACCGTCATCGTTAACGGTCGATGCGCAAACCGTGAGGTTTTCAGGCAGTTGGTGCGCCACAAGCGAATGATAGCGGGCCACATGTAACGGTTGCTGAAGGCCCTCAAACATTGCTTCTCGTGAATGGGTGATGGCAGACGACTTGCCGTGCATGACCTGATTCGCGCGACCTACGCTACCGCCATAGTGCTCTATTATAGCTTGGTGGCCAAGGCAGATACCAATGACGGGGAATACGCCGTGTACTTTCTTAAGGAGTGCTGGCATGCACCCCGCTTCACTTGGTGCACCCGGCCCAGGAGATAACATAAGTAAAACCGGGCCTTTCGTCGCCTGCTCCTGCATTCTTTCAAATAGCATATCAGCAGACACCGTGTTTCTGTAAACTTTGATGTCTAAATCAAGAGTGCGCAGTTCATCAACAAGGTTATAAGTAAACGAGTCTACATTGTCGAGCAAAAATAAAGTGGTGACTTGTTGGTTCATGCGTTATCTCCTTCATTTACCGCTGGCTCACCGCTTTTCATTTCTGCCTGAAGCGCGGCTTTAACCGCACCTATAACTGCTTGCGCCTTTGCGCGCGTTTCATCGGCTTCAGCTTGGGGTACGGAGTCATACACTACGCCCGCACCCGCCTGAATATAAGCGGTGCCGTTTTTCACAAAGGCTGAACGAATAACAATGCAGGTATCCATATCACCTTGGCCGTTCAGGTAGCCTACCGCGCCGCCGTAACTTCCACGGCGTTTTTGTTCTACTTCACGAATGAGGGTTGCGGCACTGACTTTGGGGGCGCCTACTAATGTACCCATGTTCATACACGCTTGATATGCGTGTAGGGCGTCTAAATCATCACGAAGCTGGCCTACCACTCGCGATACTAAATGCATGACATGAGAGTAACGGTCAACTTTAAGCAAATCCTTTACGTAGCGCGTGCCAGGACGACTGACTTTAGCAACGTCATTACGCGCTAAGTCGACTAGCATGATATGCTCAGATTTTTCTTTGGTGTCTTCACGAAGGTTAAGTTCAATGCGACTGTCTAAGTCTCTATCGATAGTTCCGTCGGGGCGCTTTCCGCGAGGACGCGTGCCTGCGATAGGGTAGATTTCTACCTGGTTGCTTTCGCTTTCGTATTTAAGAGCGGACTCTGGCGACGCGCCAAAAATACTGAAAGCAGCGTCTTGCATGTAAAACATGTAAGGGCTTGGATTTGACTCTTTAAGTTTAGCATAAGCGAGCAAAGGCGATGGGCAGGGGAGAGAGAATGTGCGTGATGGCACAACCTGAAATATATCGCCAGCAAGAATATGCTGCTTTAAATCGAGTACATGGGTGCAAAACTGCTCGTCACTTATATCTACACTTGCATCTAGTGACGAAAGTGTCTGTCCGTTTTGTACTGACGCCGTTGCACTGAGTGTCTGTCCACTTTGTGCACTTTGTGAAGCCGCATTTTTGTTTACTAATACAGGCTTGGCGGGCATATCGTGCAGCTGTTGATGAATAGCCTCTAGTCGTTGTGCGATCGCAAAATATTGTTGCGCTACTTCACCACCACTAAATACGCTACCAATCAAATGGGTTTCGCGGGTTTGGTGATCTACCGTTATCAAGGTTTCTGCAAGGTAAAACACAAAATCCGGACAGTCATTTTCACCTTCTGCTACATCGGGCAGTTTTTCAAAACCTGCTAACATATCGTACGCAAATACACCGCCTAAAAACACGGCATGCGGGTGCTGGCGAATAGGCGTTACTTTGTTAATAACAATCCTAAGTGCGTCCATCACGCTGGCCGCTTTTAAGCGACTGTCTTCATCAAGCTCACTATCAGCGTCGTCACACAATAACGTAACCGAAGTGTCTGTCCTTTCTGTGATGTGTAAGCCCTCTGGCGCGTGGCAGGCGAACAAAGGCAGTACTGATGCACCATTACCGGTTAATGCTTTTACTTCTACACGGTTACCTCTGCATTCCATGCGAAGCGCGGCATCTACCATTAATAAGCTTTGTAAGTCATCTTTCGAATCAATCTCTGCTGATTCTAGCAGCAGCGCGTTACTTTTGTTTCCACATAGATGGGCGAACGCGGCGAGTGGGTTATCGATGTAGTGCCCAACCTGCTCAATTGTCTCTACCTTGCCTGGGGAGGTTCCCAGTTCCGCTAAACTCATTTTTGCTACTCTCCAACTGCAAAAAGATAAAAAAAAGGCCCGTATAAACGGGCCTTTATGTGTTTTCATTCACGCACTACAGTGCACACCGCCCGTTAAGTTAGGGAGTGCCACCACCAAGCTGCAACTGTTAATACCGTTGAGATGTTGTAAGAATGCATGAATTACTCGTTGTTTTTTCCAAACTTCAATAGGATTTGAAGCTGTTAGTACGTATACTTTGTGTATATAGAAGAAAACAAATTGCCTTTTGTGTCAACCTAAAATTTGCATAATACATTGAAAATAGATCTACATAGCCACACAAAATACTCAGACGGCCACTTAACGCCTGAAGAATTAATTCTACGCGCCCATACTATGCAGGTGGATGCCTTAGCGGTTACCGACCACGATACCGTTGCTGGGCTAGAAGAAGCGCATGCCACACAGGCTAAGCAAAAACGGCCACTAACCATTATTGATGGCGTTGAAATATCAACCTCTTGGCATGGTTTTGACATTCATGTTGTAGGCTTAAATGTGGACAGACACTGCCCACTATTTCTAGCGCGATTAAAAGGGCAGTCTGAAACCCGTGAAACTCGGGCTCAAAAAATTGCAGAAAAGCTTGAAAAGTGTGGATTTGAAGGTGTATTGCCTCGCGCCAAAGCATTAGCGGGGGTAGGGCAAGTTACCCGTGCGCACTTCGCGCGAGTGCTGGTAAATAATTATGGTGTGCCCACTATGCAGGCCGCTTTTAAAAAATATTTGGGCAAAGGCAAACGAGCTGCAGTAAAAGCCGAATGGCCAAGTATTGAAACCGCAATAACTTGGATTCAGGAGGCCGGCGGTCAAGCTGTGCTTGCGCACCCCGCTCACTATGACATGACGGCAAAGTGGCTAAGACGCCTAGTGGCCTTATTTGATCAACTCGGTGGTGATGCTATTGAAACAGCCTTCCCGGGGATCAATAAAACGAAGCAAGAGCTCATTAATGAGCTTGCTGAAAATCACGATTTACTCGCATCCGCCGGCTCCGATTTTCACTTTCCGTCGCGATGGACTGAGCTAGGTAAAAACTTAGGTATCAGCAGTAAACTTACTCCTATCTGGCATAATTGGCAGCAGTTAGCAATGCCAAAAGTGGTAGGTGAAAGTGCAAGTGAAAACGCACGCTCACCTTCAAACTAGGCGTGAGGGCTGCTTGTTTTGACACCCGGCAGTTACATGTTGGCTGGGTTTACGCCATAGCGGTACACGGATAAGCACGACACAAGTAGACAAACAGAAAAAGCCTTGGCAGAGTAAATTCATCTGTACGGTTTTTGACAATGAGGTAACGATGAGCCAATTTTTCTATGTACACCCTGATAACCCGCAAAAACGCTTAATCAGCCAAGCATGTGAGTTAATTCGGGACGGCGCCGTTGTGGTTTACCCTACCGATTCGGGCTATGCCATAGGCTGCCAAATGGAAGATAAGAAAGCTTTAGAGCAGCTTTGCCGTATACGCCAAATTGATAAAGATCATAATTTCACTCTGATGTGCCGTGATATGTCGGAGTTATCGATTTACGCAAAAGTTGATAATACTGCGTTTAGGCAGATTAAAAACAACACGCCTGGGCACTACACGTTTGTGCTTAAAGCAACGCGTGAAGTGCCAAAGCGTTTGCAAAATCCAAAACGTAAAACCATTGGTATTCGCGTGCCGGACAACGCTATTGCGCTGGCACTGCTTGAAGAGTTGGGCGAGCCATTAATGTCGACATCGCTGATTTTGCCGGGCAATACAATGGCAGAGTCAGACCCAGACGTTATTCGCGATAATTTAGAGAAGCAGGTGGGGCTTATTATTCACGGTGGCTATATCGGCGAACACCCTACTACTGTTATCGACTTGTCGGATGACACGCCTGTGATTATGCGTCATGGAACGGGCGACCCATCGCCATTTGAATAGCACTTCAATAAGTCCGCTAAATTAACGGCTAATCGTAAAGAGAACCGAAAAGCCTCAAATAAAAACAGATAATAATAAAAGCGTTAGCGCATAAAATGGTTGTGAAAGAGTGGCAAACCTTGTTGAAAATACAGTGAATAGTACAGAGCCTGCCAATAACGACGGGCTCTCAACGCCTGTTCAGCAACCGTTACCCTTAGCTTTTATCAATGGCGAAGCGCTTATTGAAAAGCCTGAAGATCTGTTTATCCCACCCGATGCACTAGAAGTCATTCTAGAAACTTTCGAGGGGCCCCTTGATTTACTGTTATATCTCATCAGAAAACAGAAATTTGATATCACTACATTACCTATTGCAGATGTTACAAAGCAATACATGGAATATGTGGATGCCATGATGGCGCTTAAACTAGAGTTAGCGGCAGAATATTTATTAATGGCAGCAATTTTAGCCGAGATTAAATCGCGTCTATTACTGCCAAAGCGCAGTGATGATAATGACGAAGAGGAAGATCCTCGCGCTGAACTTATTCGCCGTTTAAAAGAGTACGAGCTAGTAAAACAGGCGGCTGAAGACCTAGACACGCAGCCTCGATTGGAGCGCGATGTATTTAAAGCGCAGGTGGACACCAGTGAAAATGTCGCGCCCATTCGCGTTGAGCCAGACATATCGCTGGCCGAAATTGTACTTGCGTTTAGCGCGGCGATGAAGCGGGCACAAGCGTTTGAACATCACACGATTGAGAAGGAAGCGCTAAGTACCCGAGAGCGAATGTCGCTGATACTGTCGGTACTGACTAACGTTGAATATACACCGCTTGAGCGATTGTTTACTCTAGAGGAAGGTAAGGCCGGTGTGGTGGTTTGTTTCTTAGCTATTTTAGAATTAGTAAAAGAACAGCTAATTTTATGCATTCAGGCAGGTCCTTATGCGAAAATTCATGTAAAATTAGGTGCACATGAAGAAAGTTAACACGGCGCAGCTGAAGCAATTGGTGGAAGCGGCAATATTTGTTGCTGATAAACCAATATCCAGACAGCAGCTCAAAGAAACGGTACTCAACGAGTTTTCCGTTGCTGATAGAACCTTAAGTAAGGTGCTCAACGAGCTTAAATTAGATTATCAGCCACGAGGTATTCAACTGGTGGAAGTAGCAAGTGGCTTTCGCTTCCAGTCGTTAGATGCTTTGAGCCCGTGGTTAAGTAAATTGTGGCAAGAAAACGCGCCAAAGTACTCTAGAGCAATGCTCGAGACGCTGGCGTTAATTGCTTACCGCCAACCAATTACTCGAGGTGAAATAGAGCAAGTGCGAGGTGTTGCGGTAAGCAGCAATATTATTAAAACACTCACAGAACGAGACTGGATAAAAGTGGTAGGCCACAAAGAAGTGCCCGGGCGACCGGCGCTTTATGCTACGACTAAAGGTTTTTTAGACTATTTTTCAATGTCTTCATTGAGCGATTTGCCCAATGCTGACGCGTTTGAAAACATGGCTGAGAGCATAGTATCTGACTCGCCGCTTAAGGTGTTAAATGAGGCACCGTCTGAATAGACCGTGCGACCGTAAACAAGCAATTAAAGAGTGAAAACCCATGACTGAAAAGTTGCAAAAAGTACTGGCTAACCAAGGGCTAGGCTCGCGACGAGAAATGGAACGTTGGATTGAGGAAGGCCGAGTATCGGTTAACGGTACCGTAGCGACATTAGGTGATAGAGTTGACCACACTGCGCAAATTCGCGTTGATGGCCATCTTTTATCGCGTCAAACCGAGCAGCCAATTTGTCGAGTGTTGATGTACAACAAGCCAGAAGGTGAACTGTGTAGCCGTCACGACCCAGAAGGTCGAGATACGGTGTTTGACCGTCTGCCGGCTATTCGTCTAGGGCGCTGGATTACCGTTGGCCGTTTAGACATGAATACCAGTGGTTTGCTTCTGTTTACCAACGATGGTGAGCTTGCAAACCGCTTAATGCATCCTAAGTGCGAAGTAGAACGTGAATACGCCGTACGTGTGTTTGGTGAAGTTTCGACCAAGACACTAAACACGCTTCAAAAAGGGGTAGAGCTAGACGACGGTGAAGCCAAATTTCTAACAATATCGGGTACGCCCACGCCACAGCATGCTGAAGAAGAAAGCATGAACCGTTGGTTCAACGTGACCTTGAAAGAAGGGCGTAACCGTGAAGTTCGCCGTCTTTGGGAATCACAAGGCGTACAAGTTAGCCGCCTTATCCGTGTTAAGTACGGCCCAATCGAGCTTCAAAAACGTCTGCCGCAAGGTGCGTGGGTTGAGCTAGGGCTAGAAGACGTAAACGCGCTTCGCAATCATGTACAGCTGCCTGATGAAACGCAGACTATGGTGAACGTTCGACAAGGTAAACTCGACCACGCTCGTTTAAGTCGTATGCGCCGCTCAGTGAAAAAGCATAAAGTTCGCAAGCAACAGGGCCTTAATAAAAGAGCGGGTCGCCCAGCAAAGCGCAAATAACCCAGTACTGAATTCGTCTTTCTAAAAAGCCGCTCGCTTTTAAAAGCCAGCGGCTTTTTAGTGCCTCTATTTAACATCGCGGTAATAAGTTAGGGCTCAACGACTTTACCTAAAAACCAATTTACGACCCCCAAAAGGGGAAATGCGATCTTCTTTTTTAACGTTGGCGTAGCAATGGGTGAACGCGCTACGTCCAGTAGCTATGTACCAACCCGGAAAAGGAGACGGTAATGAAAGATATGCCTCAAATGGGAATGGGAACCTTCCGCTTAGAAGGTGAGGAAGCCCGAGTGTCAGTGAGTAAAGCATTAGACGTGGGATTTAGACACATAGATACCGCCCAGTTTTATGATAACGAAGCGCAGGTTGGTGACGCGATTAAAACCAGCGGCCTTAATAGAAACGAGCTTTTTGTTACCACCAAAGTGTGGCATGAGTCGCTAGGTGAAGATCATTTTATTCCAAGTGTTCATGAAAGCTTGGAGAAGCTAAAGCTAGAGTATGTCGATTTGTTACTTATTCACTGGCCATACCCTGGCAACGACATCTCGCTAGAAAGCTATTTGGGCAGCTTAGCAAAAGCGAAAGAGCTTGGGCTCACCCGCCATATTGGTGTTTCCAACTTTACCATTGATTTATTAGACAAGGCGGAAGAAATTCTAGGTAAGGGGGAAATTTACACAAACCAAATCGAGATCCACCCGTTTATGCAAAATAGAAAGGTGGTGGATGCCTGCAAAGCGAAAAATATTCGAGCGACGGCTTACATGCCATTTGCAGTAGGCAAAGTCATGAAAGATGAAACGTTACAGCAAATAGCCCAGAATCATAATGCAAGCCCAGCGCAAGTAGTGCTGGCGTGGATGGAAAAACGACACATTTATGCTATTCCATCTTCAACCAGTAAAACGCACTTGCAGGAAAATTTAGCTTACGGTGGTGTGCAGCTTTCGGATGATGAACTTGCACTTGTAGACGGGCTAGACAATGGTGAGCGTATTGTAAACCCAGATTTTGCGCCCGAGTGGGACTAGTTTAACGCCAATTAACTGCTACGTTGCGTGTACATTACTTCAAACGTAGCTAAGACATGTTCTAATGTTTAAAGGCCGCCGTCTACACCGTTGTTAACAAATGTGGGTTAATGATAAGTAGTAGGCGGCTGAGTTTATTAAATTACGGTAGGCTATGTACAATAAGCTTATAGAAATGGTTATTGGCTAGTCTGGTTTTGGATTTAGGTCAACAGACTTAATGACTTTCGCTGGGTTGCCCCCTATAACCACATTAGAGCCGAAAGACTTAGTCACAACAGCGCCTGAGGCCACCACCACATTATCACCAAGCGTTACTCCTGGGTTTATCACTGCCATTCCGCCTATCCAACAGTTGTGGCCGATAGTGATGGGTTTAGCAAACTCGATACCGGTAGCGCGCTGCTTGGGGTCGATAGGGTGTGTTGCTGTATAAATGCCAACTTGAGGCGCTATCATACAGTTATCCCCAATTGTCACTTTAGCCGCGTCTAATATCACGCAATTGAAATTGGCGAAGAAGTTTTCGCCAACATGAATGTTTTCGCCGTAATCACATTTAAATGACGACTCGATATACAGCCTTCTGCCTGTACTGCCAAAAAGTTGTTTAAGCAGTCGAGTACGCTTATTGTGTTCGCTCTGGCAAATACTATTTAGTTCATCAAGCTGTATACGACACTGTTTACGCATTGCCGTTAACGTCTTGTCAGACGGAAAGTACAATGCGCCAGTCAGCATTTTTTCTTGTTCAGTCATTTATTAACAGAAAGCGTAAAAATAAAAGCCGATACGTTACTGCGCGTCGCGATAGCTTACAACGACTTTTTGCATCAAAGCGTCATTTTCAATATCTAAATGTACAGGGCGCTTTAATATAATATCCCCTTCGATGGTTACTGAAGCGCTAATAGTTAACGTGGGTTTGTCATCAGATTGTTTGCCCCACGAACTTTCACTCTCTTTGTAAATAAGATTTCCAGCAATATGGGTGGTACCAGATAAAGTAATGTCGCCATTTAGCGTTTTGATGTGCTTATCAATTGTTGTATCTATCGCATCGATGTCGCCGTTTACCGTTTCAACGCTGCCACCGATAGTGCTTTGTACCGGTAGCGTTACGTTCCCGTTCACGGTTTCTACATTTTTAAGCACGGTTAAATGAGATGTAGCGCTCACATCTCCATTCACAATATCAATATTTCGGACAGTCACATCACTGCCCATTTCAAGGTTGCCATTAACAATGCTGACTTCGTCAGCACCTGCATTGTTACTTATCTCAACATTGCCGTTTACTGAAGAAATATCGCCGGCGTGCTTTCCTTCTGCAATGTCAATATTACCTAGAATTGAGCTAAAGTCGCTGCCTTCTAGAGCATGAGCATTGCCAACGTGTATAACGCAACCACTAAGTAGTGAGGCAGAAACAAGCATAACGGTGCCAGCAATAATAGACTTTTTCATATTTTTATATCCTTGATTGAGATTTCATAGGCTGTGTACGCCTACTTTACCCCTTGCAGTATCACTAACCATGCCAAATTGTAAAATTCATTTAAATCAGTATTTTATGTTTATATCACGCAAGGCTTTAAACGAGTGTGTCGCATAATACACAAGTTTATAGCTTTATCTCCCAACGAGTAGCGAATTTGACCACTACTTCCGAGCCACACTAAAGTACTGAAAGGGACAGACACTTATATGCACACACCTCAAGCGAATATAGAAGTACAGGTGTGGACAGACACTTATATGCCCACACGTCAAGCGAATATAGAAGTACAGGTGTGGACAGACACTTATGCATACACGCGTCAAGCAAGTATAGAAGTACAGGTGTGGACAGACACTTATGTGTACACGTGACAAGCAAATATAGAAGTACAGTTGTGGACAGACACTTATGCGAATAAGTGATAACTGAGTATGAATGAAGTTTTTACTTTATTAAGTGTGTGTCCACTTTGTACACCATGTAAGTACTAGGAAAAGAAAGTGTGTGTCCGTTTTAAAATTTTCTTTTTTAAACTCCGTCCGCCAGTATGAAAAATGTTGGCACCCTCGCATTGGATTAATAGGCCCATTGTTTGCATTGCGAGAGAAGTGTACGGGGAAATAAGTTTCTGAAATTACGTGACGAAGTCACTAAGGCTACAGAGAAAGACGTGAAGTAAACCGATTGCTCGGTTTTTTCTCAGTGGGGCTATTCTAAGTATTTACCTTTGATACTAAAGGGCCAATTTGTAATAGAAAATGATACAAAGGTAACGGTAGGCGATAAAAACCGAGTAATGTAGATGGAGCAGTGAATGGCGGATAAATACCTACAATTGAATAGAGCGAAAAGGCTTGCATTGGCTTGCTTAGTGTTTGCAGCAAGTGTATTTATTCTCACAATACTAATGCCCAAATTCTACCCAGGGTTGATAGGTGCTTGGTGGCTCGGTTTGATAAAGATGGCGAGTGAAGCCGCCTTGGTTGGGGGGCTTGCTGACTGGTTCGCAGTTACGGCCTTATTTAAACCTATACCCGCAAAATATCCTATTCCTCATACAAATATTGTAGCCAGTAATAAGTCGGTCATTGCTAACAATTTATCCCTTTTCGTTAAAGAGAAGTTCTTTCACCCTGAAGCCATTGAAACCCTTATTCGCAATAGTGACCCTGCTAAAGGTGCCGGGAGGTGGCTATCGTTAGATAAGAATGCAACACGGCTAAGTCGGTTTTTATGCGATGCCTTTGCTGGTGTTTTACGAGTGTTAGATGATAAACCGGTTAAAACATTTATTGCTAAAACGGCAGAAAAGGGTATTAACCAACTCGATCTCAGACAATTAATGGCCACATCATTAGGGGCAGTAACAAAAGAGCGTCAGCACCAAGTGGTGTTAGACAAGGTGCTAGGGAAATTAGCAAATTTATTGGCTGAACCTGATACGCAAGTCTATATCGCAGATACGTTAGTTGTATGGTTAAAAACAGAATACAGCAGAATCGAAAAGCTATTGCCATCCGGTTGGTTAAGTGAACAAGGGGCCTTGATAGCGGTTAAGGCGGTTTCGAGTATTTTAGAAGATATTTACCAAGACGAACATCACCCCATTCGCCACGCTTTCGATGAACAGGTTCATGAATTTTTGTACGAATTGCAGCATAGCCCGTTGATGGAACAAAAAGTAAATGGCTATAAAGATAAGATTGTTAACGATCCGGCCTTAAAAGATTATGTTCACCAGTCGTGGGCAAAATTTCATAATTGGCTTGTAACTTCTTTAGAGGAGCAAAATGGTAAAGCTGAGACGAAAGTGTCTGCCTTATTGAAAGATTTAGGTACAACGTTAACGCAAGATAGTGATCTTGCCAAAGCGTTTAATAAGCACATTGGTGAGGCCGCGAAGTATATGGCACCCGAATTGGCGGAGTTTTTAACACGTCATATTCGCGACACTATTAACAGTTGGGATGAGCGTGAAATGGCGAAGCAGGTGGAACTCAATATCGGCAGAGACCTACAGAAAGTGCGCATTAATGGCACGATTGTCGGCGGGTTAATAGGCGCGATATTGTTTGGTGTCGAAATGCTAGTAGAGCTATAGGGCGCCCTAGCTTGCAGATTTATGCGAAACTAGCCCATTTGCACCTGCTATGGTTGAGTGCAGCACCAAAGCAATCTAGCTAAAAAACATAATCAATAAACATGGACTAAGAACGCCTTTGATAGCGCTATTTAGCGACGAGTTCGAAGACAAGGTTTTCTGCGTCTACCTTGCCTTTTAAACCACCCTCTAAAACTGAGCGCTCTAAGCGATTGATTACGTAACTATCAGCGTAAAGCGACGCTACTGTGTGTTCATTTACACTAAATGGCGGCCCAGCGAGCTCATCCTGATTGTACTCAAAAGAAATAATAAGTTGAGGCGCTTTGTGCGTAATTTCCATTAAATGCGAAGCGTATTGTGCACGCAACTGACTGGGCAGTGCGACTAATGCAGCTCGGTCGTAAACGCCTGAAATGTTGCCTATATCCTTTGCTGAAAGTTTGAAAATGTCACCAACAAACACAGTCAAGCCGTCTTTAGCGTAAACCTTTCCATGTTCGGTTTCAGCCACAGTAGGTGTAGCGCCTAGCTCTTCAAACAGCTGCGTGATAGCAACTTCGCTAAGTTCTGCACCGACGACTTCTACTCCTTGAGAGAGTAACCAAGCAATATCGCGGGTTTTACCGCATAAGGGAACAAATATGCGTATAGGGTGAGACGATTGCTCGCCGCCGCCAAGCAGCACGTGAGCATGTTTTACCAAAAGCGCATTGCCTTCTGGTTCATGAAATCCAATCTCATTTTTTTGCCATTTACTGTGCCAAAAACTATGTTCCATGCAAAACTCGCTTATGTTAAACCGCTAACTACCCTATAAAATAAATGTCACTTTTAGAGTAAGTAAAAACAGAAAAGGTAGCGGGAGAGCGCTACCTTCTTCACGTTACTTAGTTATCAAGTGGGGTATTGAAATCTTCGGAGAGCTCAAAGTCACCTTCAACTGTGGTGACTTTATTATCTACGAAATTTATCACCATTTGTTTTTGGAAATCTTCGCCGCGCTTTTTCATGCCCCGCTTCATATCGTAAACGTAGTACCAAGTATCATCGTCGAATGAGTCTTGAACGACAGGATTACCTAATACATAAATGACTTGCTCTTTTGTCATGCCAACCCGAAGCTTTTCAACGTCTCTTTGGTCGAGAAAGTTGCCTTGAGGAACGTCGATTCTATAAATCCAGTTCGAGCAAGCGGTTGATGTTAGTGTGATGCCGAGAATTACTAATAGGTGTTGCAACTTCATTCGTTAATTTGTCCAGTATTGCCTTTGTTAGTGCCAGCGAACGTCGCTGTAGCGAAATTCGAGACTGTTTTATTGCAAGCGCGAAGGCATGCTACATTGACAACTATGACCAATCAACTGCATTTTAGTTCGATATAGCGCTTTTAAGCAGCTCTTTTGCATTAGCTAAGGCTGATTTAGTGATTTTATCACCTGCTAATAACCGCGCGAGTTCATCGATTCTATCTTGCTTTGTTAACGCCAGCATCTGCGTTTCTGTACTTTCGCCATCGGTCAATTTCGTTACAAACAGCTGATTGTGAGCTTGAGCTGCCACCTGAGGCAAATGGGTTACGCACATAACTTGTGACTGCTTACCCAGCTTGCGTAAAAGCCCACCAACAATAGAGGCGGTAGGGCCGCTAATTCCCGTATCGACTTCGTCAAAAATCATTGTGGGAGTAGCATTATGGTCGCTCGCGATAACTTGAATCGCTAACCCTATGCGCGAAAGCTCACCGCCAGAGACGACTTTTTCAAGTTTGTCGGCGTCCTGACCAGGGTTGGTCGAGACTTTAAATTCAACGGTATCTAAACCTGTGCTAACAGGTTTTTTGAATTCGTCGTATTGAATTTGAATATCTACTTTTGCATGAGGCATATTCATTTGACGAATTTGCGCTTCTATATCTTGGCCTAATTTAATGGCTGCTTGTTGTCTGCTTTCAGAAAGGCCTTTAGTTGTCTGTAAGTAATCTTCGCGGGCCGTGGCAACTTCACCTTCGAGAGTGCCTAGCAATGTGTCTTGTTCTGAAAGTGATGTAAACTCTGTGGTTAGCTCTTGATGGTGCTTGTAAAGGGCTTCTGGCATAACACTATGTTTACGCGCTAAATCCATCGCTTTTGCGTAACGCGCCTCTACTTGCTGCAGTCGCAATGGGTCAATTTCTAGGTGGTCGCAGTAACTGCGTAGCTCACCTGCCGCTTCCTCTATTTGAATTGAGGCGTCATTTAAAAGTGCAATAATGGGCGTTAGGCTAGCGTCGTGCGTTTCTAACTCACCTAAACGTTCAATGCTGCTTTGAATAACCGAAAGGGCATTACCTTCATCGTTTTCATACAAGTTATAAACACTGGTTTGCGCTTGCTCTAATAAGCTTTGACCATTGCTCAATCGTTTGTGTTCTGTTTCTAGCTCTTCAAATTCGCCTTCTTCAATAGCAAACTCGTCTAGTTCACGTACTTGGTAGGTAAGAAGTTGAAGACGGTTTTCACGCTGTTGAGCTTGGTCTTGAAGTGTTTTTAGCGTACGTTGTTTATCTCGCCACTGTGAGTACGCGTCCTTCACATTATCTAAAATATCATCGTGTTGAGCGTAGCTGTCCACTAGCTCTCTTTGATGATCTTCTTTTAACAGCTGCAGGTGGGTATTTTGCCCATGAATGGCGAGCAAGAACTGCCCCAGCCCTTTCAATTGCTGCAACGATGCTGGAACACCATTAATGAATGCTTTCGAGCGACCTTCTTTAGAGATGACCCGCCGAATAAAACAGCTGTTTTCATCTTCGTCAGACGTTAATTCGTGCTCGTCAAGAAACGTTTTAGCTGCCACATTACCGTTAAGTGAAAAGTGAGCAATGATTTCAGCTTTGGTGCTGCCTTTACGCACCGCATTGGCGTCTGCTCGCTCGCCTAAGCATAAACTCAGGGCGTCAATAGCAATAGATTTACCTGCTCCGGTTTCACCGGTAATGGCGGTAAGGCCGTTTTCAAGATGAACCGATAACTGCTTAACAACTGCAAAATTTGAAATAGAAAGATGCGCTAACATAACCACACTCGAAAAAGTTGAACATGATGATATATACAGTAACTGATAATATATACAGTATTTGGTGCTGTAAAGGTAAGTCGCAGTAAATTTTATGAATTAGTAACTAAAAGTTTATTATTTTCAATAAAAACAATTGGATATAATTATTCGATAAAATTGGGGTTATGTGTAACGTGAAATGAGAAAAATAGAGGAAAGGTTTTTTATACAGTAAAAAGGAGAGCGTTAGCTCTCCTTTACTATGGCCACCATAAATGGTTGTCAGTCGTATAGCCCTTTAACAAAAGCTATTAACAAAGCGCGAATTACTGCTGTAATTCACCGCTACCTGATTCAATGTGAGCGCGAACAAACCATTGGAACTGCTCAAGTTCGGCAAGCTGACCAGTAATCATATCTTCAGACACTGGATCAATCTCACCTAGGAGTTCCAATGCCTTTCTGTGGTCGCCATTTACACCGTCGTATACAGCATCCAGCGCTTTCAGGTGATCTAGTACTAGGCCTTTACCTAGTTCATAATCTTGCCAACTGCGTCCTTCTACAATTGCTTTAGGCGTGCCTTTAGGCACTCCGCCTAATGTTGCGATACGCTCGGCTATGGTGTCTGTCATTTCACGCACCGCGTCAACTTGGGGGTCGAGCATTTCATGTACACCGATAAAGTTTGGCCCTACCACGTTCCAGTGAATATGTTTAAGTGTGAGCTGTAAATCTAATAACGCGACCAATCGTTGATCCAATACCTTAATTGTTTTGGCAGCGGCATCGTTATCCATTCCTGGGGCTGTAAATTTGATATTGGTATTACTCATGATATCTCCTATTACTAAATATAAATATCGGCGACGGTTTTAAAATGCGGCAAGGCATTTTTGCTTAACGCCGACAGCTTGTAATTGGAGTTGCAACAGGTGTGCCGAATATCTTTGATAAGCTAAGCGACGGATTTAAAAGAGGATTTTGCGGAAGATTAAAAAATCTTTATTTTTCAAGCCTGTAGCGCTTAAGAAAATGCTACAGGCTAGTGTAAGAAATGCAGGAAATCGCTTCGTCAACAGCGTGTTTGTTTAATAAAGCTTACTTCCCCAGCCTAATTTTTTGCGCAGCACGTTGAAATAGCTATAACCTTTTGGGTGAACAAGATGAAGCTTATCTGCGCTTTTATTAATGCGAATTTCATCACCCGGTAGTACGGGGAGTACTATATGGCTATCACAGCTCACTTGAAGAGAGTCGCTGTTCACTTTAGACACTTTCATTGATACTTGGCTGTCGGCATCAACAACGATAGGGCGGCTGCTCAATGTATGAGGGAACATGGGCACTAAAGTAAGTGCATCGAGCGTTGGCATTATTATCGGGCCGCCTGCCGAGAGTGAGTAAGCGGTAGAGCCCGTTGGCGTGGCGACGATTAGGCCGTCACTGCGCTGACTAAATACAAACTGCTCATCAATATAAATTTCAAACTCCATCATGTGAGCAACCTTCCCGTGGTGAAGCACCACTTCGTTCACTGCTGAGTTGTTACTTTTTAACTTTTCGTGACGGTACACTTCAACTTCAAGTAAGAAGCGTTCTTCAACAACGCACTCACCATGGAATATGAGGTCTAACTGCTGCGTAATTTCATCAGGATGTATGTCAGTTAAAAAACCTAAATTACCGCGATTCACGCCCACCACATGAATATCAAAGCGGGCGAGAACGCGAGCGGCGCCAAGCATACTGCCATCGCCACCAACAACAACCGCAAGATCGGCCTCTTTGCCAATGGTGACTAGGTTACAACTTTTTAGGTTTTCAGTTTCAAGCTCTTCAGCAATACTTTCTTCTACAAGCAGTTTGCACCCTTTGGCCAGCAAATAGTCGGCAAGACTATTCAAAGTGTCGTGGGTGGCAGCGTGTTGAGGTTTTCCAATTAAAGCAACGGTTTGATAGGGCATGGAATGCTAATGTCCTTTCATTTCCAATCGTTGGACATTAGCACAGGTGTTTTACAAAAGAAAAGTGTAAAGCGATAGCCAACGCGCTCGCGAACATTTTTATCGCATTTAGCCTGTGTAGTGTATTGCCGCTGTTAGTGTAGACGTTTGTTACCAGTTCAAGGTAGGTAACAATAATTTTACATTCCCATTGCTTTGAGCGCAGCGCTAGGTATGCTGGCTTAACGTTTTTGAAAGAAGGGCGTGGGCGCAGGCGCGAGAGCCTCCGTATCCATTTGCCTTATTTATTTTTAAATAAGGCACAGCTTAAATAAAGACTATCAATGCGAGGGAACAATGTCTCATCAAATTATTCTGCCAAGGGTGATGCACATAGGGAAAGGGGCAAGTGAGCGTGTTGCTGATACTGTGAAAGGGCTTAATTGCCGAAATCCGTTACTGGTTACCGACAAGGTAATGGTCGAGTTAGGTTATAGCGCGGCCATCGTGAATACCTTGGAAACCGCTGGGATAACGGTTGATGTGTTTTCAGATACTGTCCCTGAGCCGACGGTAGCGTCAATTTCCAGAGGCGTTGATGCTTTCAATACTCAACCTTACGATTGTATTATCGCATTGGGAGGAGGCAGCCCAATCGATAGCGCGAAGGCTATTGCCATACTCGGGAAGCATGGCGGTCAAATGAAAGACTACAAGTTTCCGCGTGTCGTCGATGAAGCAGGGATACCTATTATTGCAATACCTACTACCGCCGGAACGGGCTCGGAAGTGACTCGTTTCACTATTATTACTGACGAAGACACCACCGAAAAAATGTTGTGCGTAGGTTTGGGGTTTATGCCTACTGCAGCATTGGTAGATTATACACTAACGCAGAGTTTACCTGCCCGGGTTACCGCTGATACCGGTATTGATGCGCTCACACACGCAATAGAAGCTTTTGTCAGCCGCAAAGCAAACCTCTACAGTGACGCACAGGCACTCTCTGCAATGGCACTAATTGCACCTAACTTGCGCACTGTTTTTGCCGACCCTTCAAATGACGCCGCTAAAGAGTCGATGATGCTCGGAGCAACGCTTGCCGGTATTGCGTTTTCAAATGCATCGGTGGCCTTAGTGCACGGTATGAGTCGCCCTATTGGCGCGGCGTTTCATGTGCCTCATGGGTTGTCTAATGCTATGTTGTTACCCGCGGTTACCGCATTTTCTATTCCCAGTGCACCAGTACGTTATGCTCAATGCGCTCGCGCGATGGGGATAGCTACGCAAGGTGATTCAGATGATATGGCAAATCAAAAACTGATCAACGAGCTAAAGATGCTTAACGCAGACTTACAGGTGCCTACGCCCGCTGACTTTGGCATCGATAAAGAAGCCTTTTTTGCCTTAGCCTCAACCATGGCTGAACAGGCGTTGGCGTCCGGCTCACCTAACAATAACCCGAGAGTTCCTACGATTGAGGAAATGGTTGCCATTTACGTATCGCTTTGGGAGTAGTGGACTGTTCAATACGCTATGACAATAAAAGGCCTGAGCCCGTTACAGTATCGAAATCAGGCTTTGGTTGCCCCTTAGGGATTAGCTCAGCTTAATAGGGCAGCTCACTTTGCTGCCTTTTTATCTCGCGGTCCAACCTCCATCTAGCACCACAGTTTGCCCGGTGATATTACGCGCGCTAGGCGACATCAAAAAACTTGCGGTATCAGCAAGCTCTTCAACACTCACAAATTGCTTTTTAGGCATGGGCTCTAACATGATTTTTGTTATCACCTCTTCTTCGGTCAAATTATTCTCTTTCGCCTGTGCGGCAACTTGCTGCTCGACAAGCGGTGTTTTTACATACGCCGGGCAAAGGGTATTGATAGTGATATCACAGTCACCGGTTTCAAGGGCAATGGTTTTTGAAAAGCCCAACAGCCCGTGTTTGGCTGCCACGTAGGCAGACTTGTAAGGCGAGGCCACCAAAGAATGGATTGAGCCAACATTAATAATGCGGCCGTAGTTTTGCTCGCGCATTGCCGGTAAAAATGCTTGAGTCAGAAGGGCGGGGCCTACCAGCATGATATTAATCAGCTGCTGCCATTTATCCGCTGGAAAATCTTCAATGCGAGAAACGTGCTGAATTCCCGCGTTATTAATCAGTACATCTACAGTGTGTTTGCCCAGTACTTCTGGCAAAGCTGCGACTTGTTGTGCGTCACACACATCAACAGCCACCGCACTGGCCGAACCCTCTAAATGCGCAAGTTTAATGACTGCTTCTTTCGCGGCCTGTTCATTGATGTCAGCGATGATCACATGGTGACCCTGTTTCATCATCGCTTCCGCAATCCCCAAACCAATACCGCTTGCACCGCCTGTAATAAATACTGTGCGTCTATTCATTCGTACCTCCTGGAGTCTCAACAGTTGGCGTGTCGCTATTGAGTGAAAACAGCATTGCTTTTACTGCGCGAACTTGCGCGCCATCTCTATTCGCGTAATCGCTTGAAGCGTAGCCCCACCAGTCCCAACAGCCCTGTGGGTTTAGTGGCATAAACAAAGACTTTTTAGTTTGTGGGTAAAGCACCACAATGTTGTTATCGTCTGCCCACGCGTTAAGGCCAGTTTGCATGGTGTAAGCATCGCCCACGGCATCTGCATATTGATTACAGCCGTGAAAGCTAATGTGAGCTCTACAAGTTTCGCCTTTAGCACAGCTTTCAGGCACGTAAACAAAGCCTTCACTCGCCAACGTCTTAGCATCGCTTCTGGCTATTTCCTGCTGATTTATCGAATGTAGCGCCCCTGATAGTGTTTCATCTGGCGCAGAGACACCTTCAACGAGATGAGAAAGCATGGCACCCGCTGCATCATAGTCACAATTTCCAATAAACGGGCTCTCAGACTTCATACAGTTCACGCCTTTGTCTTTTGTTGGAAAAAGGTGCGCCATGGGCTTGTCATTGATGTAGGTAATATTTTGAGTGTCTGTCCACTGTTTGTATTGTTCAAACAGTAAGTCGCTGACTTGTGCAATGACTCTGGTGTCTTGCGTACCGTGAAAAAGCCAGACTTTTGCGCCTTTCATATTATTAAGCGAGGCGATTTTACCTTCTGCTTCGTATTGCTTTGCTTTTTTATTCAGCGCGTTAAGGCTGATTTCGCCCTCTACTTTATTTACGCACTGTGCAAGGGCTGTGGTAATGTCGCCTTGCGCACAGTAATAAGGGCCGCCAGCAATAACGCCCACACCTTTTACCCAGTCGCTGTGCGCCAACTGAAATTGGGTTGCCATATAGCCACCTGAAGAAAGCCCCGAGACGGTCACATGTTTTAGGTCGAGAGAGAGGTTGGGCAGGTTGTCTTGCGCCCCGGCAAGGGTACTTAACGTTAGTGAGCCTGCAGACAGCAAAGATACAGACAGAGCTCGACGTAAAGAATAATTGAGTTTTTTCATTGCATTGCTGCCTTATCATTTTCTAAAAATTGTTTAATTGCGTGGGCCTGGGCTGAAATATTGGCCACCCCTTCTAAGTGTCCTAATTTACCGTCTAAGGTTGTTAAGCTGCTGTTGTTACCCAAAGAGGTTAAGCCATGGTGTGCACTTTGCGATAAATAAGGCATAAGAAGCAAATCAGTTTGGGCGGGTATAAACAGGGTTTTAGCCTTTATAGCTGAAAGCCCTTGCTTCATGTTGTCTTGATGGCCTGCAACAAAAAGCTGGCAAGCGCGCACCAAATATAGAAGGTGGTTGGCGTCCATGGTTTTCGCTCTTGATTGTGCCCGCTCGCGCAGCCAATTCACAATACTATGAGATTGGTGGATATTGCTAAGCGGCCCAGACTCAACATTTTTAAATCCTAGCATGCTGCCGTGTTCGTTGAAAAAAGCAGGGGTAAGGGCATTTTGGGTAATTAACATTAGGGAACCCACCAAGCCGTCAAGCGGTGCATGCTCTTGTGTGTAATTGCCTTTACTCCAATTTCTGTCCAATTTAATAGGCGTAGCCCAGTGTTCAAGGGCTGCGGTAGTCCACGCATCACTTTGACCTGCGCCAATAACAGAAATCATGCGTTCCACCCAGTCAGGGTAGGCACTAGCCCACTCGATAGCCTGCATCGACCCCATCGAAGGCCCAACAACCGCGTAGAGTTTGCGAATGCCTAAGCTTTCAAGCAGGGCTTTTTGTACATTTACGAAGTCTCGTATTGTCACTACAGGGAAATCTAATCCATAGGGTTTTCCAGTGTCTGGGTTAATTGACGCCGGGCCGGTAGTGATTACATGAGGGTCGTAAGCATTTAAATTAGCCAGCGTATCTACACTAATAACGTAAAAGCGTTCGGTGTCAATTGCCTTTCCTGGCCCTATTACGCTATCCCAATAGCCGGGGGAAGCATCGTTGATGTGATATTTTCCTGCCGCATGAGAGGAGCCTGAAAAGTAATGGGTAATAAGAATAACGTTGGTCTTTGCAGCGTTTAACTTTCCGTATGCCTCCCAGCCTACTTTTACGCTTTTAATGTCTCTACCACCGAACGTCGTATATTGAGGTATCTCAAATACCTGCTTTTCCACAATCATGGGCGCGGCGTTTAACGTACCTGAAACAACAGAGTCTGATGACCCGGTGCTCGAAGTGTTTTCAGTAAGCGAAGCGGAACTTGTCTTTGTTTCAGCGAATACTTGGCTGTTAAATACGAGTAATAGGGAGGCAATTAGGCCTATCACTTTGCTAGAACGAATGTTAATACGCGCGTTACGCTTTTTAGTTGGTAACATGCGGTAATTCGCGTTAAACAAGGGGCGCAAGCGCCCACCGGCTACTCTTCTGCTTACGTCTATTAAGCGATGAAGTACAAATTTCTGCTTGGGTTTTCTGTTCATATTAAATATGCCTTTTTAACTGGCGTCGTGAACACGGTAAATTCTGCGTTATGTGAAAAACCACTTATATTAGGCTAAATAGGCCAATGGCCATGGCAAGACCAATGACCGGCACCACTACGGTTAGCGCACCCACTGCCCAGTACGCCGCCTGATGGGTTTCGTTACAAATAGCGCGAATGGTTGTTACCACATAACCATTGTGGGGTAGAGAGTCCAATGCACCTGATGATATTGATACGATTCTGTGCAGCTGTTCGGGCTCTACGCCTTGGTCTAAATAGTGGGGCGCCACTAAGGGAAGGGCGATGGCTTGTCCGCCGGAGGCGCTGCCGGTTAACCCCGCAATAACGCTTATGGCAATGGCTGCGCCTATCAGTTCGTTGCCCGGGATTTGGGTCATAAGCGCAACGGTTGTTTGAAACGCTTCGGTGTTTTTTGCAATCGAACCAAAACCCACAACGGCAGCGGTGTTACCTATGGCAATTAATGCCCCTGTCGTACCCTCATTAATAGCAACAGGCAAGCTATGAAAGTACTTGAAGTTTATTGCCAACAAACACAGCACGCCGCCGCCTAACGCAAGGATAAGTGCCAGTTGAGCGAGCTCTTCGTGGAATAAAAATGAAATGACTAGCACCACCACTAACGGCACAATACCGGTGAGCGGGTGGGGTAATTCCCGTTCACGTACTTGTGGGTCGCTGGCTCTTGATTCAAAAACCTCACCATTGTTCACGGCTTTTCTAATCATTTTAGCCAGCCACCAGTAGCCAAAACACGCCATAAATATCGCCACGATCAGGCTGACCTCCCAAGCCGCGAAAGGCGATGTACCTAAATACTTAATGGGGATCCAGTTTTGGATTTCAGGTGAACCTGCAGAGGTCATGGTAAAGGTTACCGAACCAAAGGCCATAGCGGCAGGGATAAACCTTCGCGGTAAATTAGCATCTTTAAACAAGCTTACCGCCATAGGGTAAACCGAAAACGCCACGACAAATACGCTAACACCGCCATAGGTTAAAATGGCGCAAGCCAGCACTACCGCTAGCACAGCACGTTTGTAGCCAATTTTTGTAATGATCCAACGAGAGACAGCGTCAGCAGCTCCGGTGTCTTCCATGAATTTACCGAATAACGCGCCAAGTAAAAACATAAAAAACCAAGAAGCGATAAAGCCTGAAAAGCCGCCCATATAGGTTTCAACAAAGTTCACATCGCCTGTGAACACGCCAATGTTATTGGTAAGAGCTACCAATAGCGCACACAGTGGTGCAGCAATAAAGAGGTTCATTCCGCGTATTGTTAACACAATAAGCAACAACAGACCGCCTACCAAGCCAATCATACTTAACATAGTTATTATTCCTTAAAAATCTGTGACCGCAGATGATCCGAAACAGTTAAGTCGATTAAAGATTTGCGCACACCCCAAACCACAAAGTGTATGCAAATCAAATAAAAAGCATGCATAACAGACATAAAGTTTGACGTTACTTTTCCCAAAATCCCATAGTACGATGGTACTACATACTATTAACAATTAATTAACTAAAGTGATTTTGACCGTAGGCAATACATCCGACAGTGACGTGAGCTTATTGATCTTTGAAGTTTCGAAGTACTGCAAAGACCAACAGGCCCTAAAACTTAGAACAACAAGGACTCACTATGTCTAAATCAGCACACACAAATAGCTTGGTATCACCCTACCAACCATATTCAGCCACTGTTACAACAGAAGAACAAAAAAGAGCTTCAGTAAAACGCCCTATGCATAGCTTATGCGCCCTTGCGGTGGCAAGTGTACTAAGCTCAGCGCCGGTATTTTCTCAGGATAGCCAAACTAATACCGACGCCGAAGCGCAAAAAGGAAAATTAGAACGCATTGAGGTGACAGCGCGAAAAACTGTAGAGTCGTTACAGGAAACGCCGGTAGCTATCACGTCTATTGGTGCGGTTGAACTTGGCGAAAAAGGGATTAGCGTGCTGACTGAAGTGCAGCAGTTTTCGCCCAACACTACGCTACAAACCAGTCGCGGTACCAATTCCACCTTGACGGCATTTATTCGCGGATTGGGTCAGCAAGACCCGCTGTGGGGCTACGAGCCAGGCGTAGGTATTTATGTTGATGATGTCTACATTGCGCGCCCCCAAGGTGCGGTACTAGACCTTTTGGATGTGCAACGCATTGAGGTTTTGCGCGGCCCACAGGGCACGCTGTACGGCAAAAATACCATCGGTGGAGCGGTAAAATATGTAACTAAAGAAATGACCGGCGATACGCAAATGAACGTTGAAGCTACGGTAGGTAGCTACAGTCAGCGGGATATTAAAGTGACCGGACAAATACCATTGATTGAAGACACGGTGTATCTAGGCGTGGGTTATGCCAACCTAAACCGCGACGGCTTTGGCGAATATCTGGTAAGCGCGTTGCCCAATCAAGACAAAGAAAACTATAACAAAGACCTTTGGGCAGCCCGTGTAACGCTTGAGGTGCACCCAAGTGAAGATTTATTCTTCCGCATTGGCTGGGATAAAACCGAAGATACGTCAAATGCGAAAGGGGGCTATCGCTTAATTCCAAGTATTTTAACGGATGCGCCTGTGCCTGATTCAGTCTTCGATTCTTACACCAGCTTACCTACGTGGAATAAAGTCGAGCTAGAAGGCTATAACTGGCTGGCGCGATACCAAGTGAATGATAATTTAGAGCTTAAATATATTGGTTCGCACAGAGAGAGTTATTCACCAACCAATATTGACTTTGACAATACGCCGTTGCCCATATTTGACGTTCCTGCAGAATACGACGACAGTAATGATACCCATGAGCTTCAAGCAAACTATATGGGTGATACTTTTAGCGTTGTTTCGGGATTGTACTTTTACGACGGTGAAAGCTGCGGAAACTTCGATGCGATTTTAGGTGTGCTAGGGCAAGTGTTAGGAGCCACCGGCTTGACCCGTGAAGTTACCGGCTGCAATAACTCAGAAAGCTGGGCTGCGTATGCGCAAATGAACTATGACATTAGCGATAAAGTATCTTTGTCGTTAGGTGCACGCTATACCGATGAAGAAAAGTCGGCGTTTGTGAACAACGATTTGGTGTATGCGAATGTTTACCCGTCAACTGACTGGATTGATGGCTATGTAAGGCCCGATGGGCAACTTGTTCCCCAAGTGCTCGGGACAGACACCGATGGTGACGATATTCTAGATGCGCCAGCAGTAGAGAGTTGGTCTCGCTTTACCCCGCGAGTGGGTGTGGAATATCAAATGAACCGCGATACCATGTTCTTCGCTAGCTATTCACAAGGCTTCAAATCAGGCACCTTTAACCCTCGAGCTCAAACCAATGAGCCTGGTGTAGAACCTGAAGTTGTAGATAGCTTCGAAGTGGGTGTAAAAAGCGATTTAAGCGACGCGCTTCGCATGAATCTAACGCTATTTTCTTACGACCATAAAGACCGTCAATATATCGGTATAGAAGGTGATTTATCTGACCCAACGGCCCTTGACCAGCGCTTGCGCAACGCAGCAGAAACCGCAGCGAAAGGCGCTGAGCTTGAGATGACGTGGGTAGCAACCGATAACCTGCAGTTTGATGTGGCCTACGGCTATATCGACTTCGAGATTAAGAAAAATAATGCTATCCCACCACTCATTGGCTTAGCAAGTACGCCAGAAAACACGTTCAACTTAAACGCCAATTACCTGCTGGAAACCACTTTTGGCGACATTACGTTTAACGCCAACTATTACTATCGCGATGATTACCTTATCTTTGAAACCAGCGATCTTATTCAACAAGATGCTTACGGTATGGTGAATTTAAGCGCGCGCTGGGAAAGCGTTGAAGGCGACTGGTATGCTGGACTACACGTCAAAAACCTGACCGATGAAGAGTATCTGGTTGGTGGTTATGACTTTGTCACGCAAGACGATGATGGTAACTTTGGTCCGGGCCTTGGTGGCGATACTACACTTATCGGTTATTACGGTGACCCACGTACAGTTCACCTTACGGTAGGTTATCGATTCTAAACTATATAGCTTAAATAAACTTAGCGACGTTCATGACGCCTAAGCTTTTCTGCTTAGGCGTGTTCACTTTTACGCGATTGGTACCTGCGAGAATGTTGGGCGTTGAAGGTGTTGTGTAACTAGTTACGCTAAAGCATTAACCTTTTGAGACCGGCGTGATAGTATGTTGATTAACAAGGTAGTTACAAGTTGATAGCATTATGTCCGTAAAAATTTTGATTGCTGACGATCATCCTTTGTTCAGGGCTGCTATGTGTCATGCACTAACCAGCGTGGAGCACCTCGAGCTTGTAGAAACATCCACATTCCCCGATACCCTTTCTTATCTTGAAGACTTTCAAGACATAGACCTGCTTTTCTTAGATCTTACCATGCCAGGCAATGAAGGGTTAAATGGCCTTGCACAAGTACATGCGCTATACCCTGATGTGCTTGTAATCGTCATTACCGCACAAGAAGAGGCAGACGTCATGGCAAAGTCTTTTGCATTAGGTGCAAGTGGTTTTATACCTAAATCGGCCTCGGTTGAGTGTATTATTGATGCAGTAAATACCGTATTGGATGGGGAAACTTGGATACCCCCAACAGTTCAGGTGCCTTCGGATTCGCAACAAAACTCTGCTGCCTCTAATGCGAGTAGTGTATCCGACCAAGGTGATTTCACCGCTAGGTTGAAACAACTCACACCTCATCAACTTAAAGTGTTAAGAATGGTGTCAGATGGCTTGCTCAACAAGCAGATTGCTTACGAACTGGCTATTTCCGAATCTACCGTTAAACAACATGTGTCAGCCGTATTAAGAAAACTTGGTGTTATCAACAGAACCAAGGCGGGTATTGCGTTCAAAAATGCAATGCACTTAAATTAGGTTTGGCTTATTTATCCTGCGAATTCGGACTGCCGAAGTGTCAATGGTGATGAGGTAATGTTTGTTTAAGCAGGCGCTTTAGCGCCGCTGGCTTTAAAGGCTTAGGTAGGTAGCTAAATTGCGATGCTGCTGCTTTCTCTCTTATTTCGTTGCTTCTATTAGCGGTGACCAATATCTTCAATGCGAAACTCACGTTTTCTTCAGATAATATCGCCGCTACATCAAAGCCGTTTTCTCCATAGTTTAAGTGGTAGTCAGCAATAAGTACGTCAAAGTGCTGGTGGGAAACATTATGGGCCTCGGTGCCACTGGTGATTAGGGTTGTATTTGCTCCCCAATCGGCAAGGAGAGCACACATTGCATTCGCGACTTGCTCATCGTTTTCTACCAATAGGAAACGTTTGTTTTCCAAAAACAGTTCTTTGTTATAGCTTTCCGTTTTCAGCACTTGTTTTGAATTACCACTCGTATGCATTATGCGTGTTGCTGTAACACTAAAACAGCTACCTTTTCCCGGTAATGAGGTTAGCCCTACTTGATGGCCGAGTAATCGACAAATTTTCTCTACAATAGTTAAGCCTAATCCAATCCCTTCACCTTTGTTGTTATCCAGCTGGTGGAACTCACTAAAAATTTCATGCTGTTGGTGTGCAGCAATACCTAAACCGGTATCGTAAACACAAAGCTTTATTTTTTTCTCGGTATTTGCAGTTTGTATGCGCCTAACGCCCACTAAAATGCTGCCTTTAGGGGTATAGCGAACCGCGTTGGACAATAAGTTTTGCAGCACACGTCGCAGCAAGTTTTTGTCTGAATACACCATGACATTCGTTTGTACATACCTCAGCGTAACCCCTTTTTGCTTTGCAATAACACTGAACTCTTGTACCAACGAAGATAGCATCTCATCGATGGCAAATTCAGTCTTTTGCGGTATGAGAACGCCAGCATCTAATTTTGTCATATCCAGCAACATAGAAAGTAAGCTCTGAGCGTTATCTAGCGAATTCACCACGCCTTCAGACAGCGTAGCCAGTTCGCTACCTTGCGTTTTTTTGCTCAGCATGCTGGCAAATAATGTGGCGGCGTTAAAAGGCTGCATGAGATCGTGGCCAGCTGCCGCCAAAAACTTGGTTTTGCTTTCGTTGGCTTTATCAGCCTGAAGCTTAGCTTCCTCTAGTTCTGCAGTGCGTTGAGCAACTCTTTCCTCCAGATCTTCTTTTGCACTTTCTAATTCTTTTTGAATTGCCATGTATTCAGTGATATCGCTATAGGTAGTCACGTAGCCGCCACCAGGAAGGGGCGCACCGTTTAGCTCTATCACTTTTCCATCAGGCTGCTTGCGGATATGCTTGTGGCGGGTACCCTCACGCATATAGCTCACCCGTTTATCAATGGAGGAGGGGTTGAACAAGCCGCGCTTAGCGTTGTAACTCAGTATATCGGTAATCGGCATACCTGCTTTTAAAAAGCCTTTAGGGTAAGCAAAAAGCTCTACGTATCTATCATTCCATGCCAGTAATTGGAGCTTGTCATCAACTACACTGATTCCCTGTTCAATATTTTGTACCGATGATTGAAGTACCTCGTGATTGAATTGAAAAGACTGTGTTGCTTCTTCTACCCAGTCAACTAACTCCGGCAAGGCAGCTCTACCAGTATCCGCGATAGCGCCTAGTAATATTCGAGCACTGGGCGCTCCCACTTGGGCGGCAAGCAATTTATTCACCCTATCGATAAGGGCCTGACTGGCATAGCCGCTGCTTGATGCACGCTCAACATCAATCGTAAGTTGCTTTACAAGCTGGGAATGGGTGGCGCTTTCGAGTACCCGTTCCGTTAACGCCATTAAGTCACGCACTTTAACGAGTAAATTGGGGGGCGAATTGCTTTGCAGTGTCGTGTCGGTTTCGTTTGTCCCGTGTCGCGAAGAAATGAACGCCACAACAACAAATGTAATGCAATTAGCCAGTAACGAGAAGGCAAATCCTAGCCCAAGCGCTTGGTCGGTTGGAGCAGGGTTAAAATAGTAGCTAGAAAGCAGGTTGGGGTAGAGTAGAAATATCGCCCAGCACGTAGAACCCACTAATAAAGCGGATACAGCAGCGGCTTTGCTGCTACGCCGCCAATAGATTCCGAACATTAACACGGGCATGCACTGTGCTAACAGCGCAATGGCAATTACACCACTTTTAACTAAGGGCGCGGCCTGACTTATATTAAGGTGATACCAGAGCGCAATGCTAAGAACGACTACTACGGTAATACGACGTATAGAAAGGATCTTACTTGGTTGCATTGACTGGTTTGGAGACGTTTTTAACCGGGCTTTCAGCCACAGCGGCGTAACAACATTGTTTGATATCATTATGCCCATGGCTAGAGTTGCAACAATCACCATGCTGGTGGTGGCAGAAAGACCGCCTATGAAAGCAAAGGACGACAGCGCGATATTTTCAGTATGTAAAGGCAGGGCAAGCACGTACGCATCAGAGCTTGTACCCACCGGCAGCAGCATTTTTCCTGCAAGTGCAATAGGAATAATAAAAAGGGTCATTCCAAATAAATAGAGGGGAAATAGCCACCTTGCGGTTTTAAGTTCACCCTCGCCGTTTTGTTCAACAAAGTTCATGTGAAATTGGCGTGGCAGTACAAACATCGAGCAAACGCCAAGGGCTACGTGTGATAAATATACCCAAGGCGCGCTATCGGCATAAATGACGCCTCTGGCACTGTCATTGGATGCTGCGTTAGATACTAAATCTAATGCGCCATCGAATAAAAAAAAGCAAACAAAAATTCCCACAGCCCACAGCGCGACAAGCTTAATGATTGACTCGAATGCTATGGTAAGCAGCAAGCCAGGGTGCTTATCAGTTAAATTCAGCGTGCGCGTGCCGAAGGTTATAGCAAATATGGCAAGCAAACCGGCCACGTAAATACTTAACCAAGGCGTTGTAGCTTGCGGCTCGCCAGTAAGTAGATTAATTGACTTTGTAATAGCGTCTAATTGAAGGGCTATATAGGGCACAACCCCAAAAAAACACAGTAAAGTGATAAATGCGGCAATCAAATGAGAGTGCTGGTACTTCAATGATATGAGGTCAGCCAGCGAGCTAATGTTGTGTTGCTGACATAGCCTACTTATGTGAAGTATTACGGGAAAGGCAAATGCCATGGTCAACGTAATACCCAAATACGTAGGGATAACTGCCCAGCCGTATTGTGCCGCTTGCGATGTGGTGCCGAAAAATGCCCAAGATGTACAGTGCACACCTAAACCAAGGCTATAGAGAACAGGGTGTTGCCGGTTATCGCGTAAATGCCTGTCGCCCCAAAATGCCAAAGCAAAAAGCGCGAGAAGGTAAAAACCAACAATAGTGCCAACCGTCCATATACTTAGCATTGGTAGCCCGTGTGATAGCTCGTCCGTGTAGTTGCACGCATTTTCAAAACTCGCGACTGTACAGTTTATAAGAACTTACAATAACATGTTCTTTACATATGGCGCATCTCCCACGATTTTTTAAAAATCACCCACAAAAATATTGTGGATACCCTTGATCACCTTAAAACTAGCCCCATAACTAAGCGCAACGAAGTTATTCCCAGTAATTTGAGTGTTATTGGGCATCGCCTAATTAAGAAAAACGTGTGGAGGTAGGCATGAGCGATAATCGCGACGTGCAGGCAGAACAAGAAAATGCAGTTGATGAAACTGTACTAGGCGCAGAAGAGGCGCAGGTTGAAACGTCAGAAGCAGAAGGCGTAGAACTAGATGAAAATGCACAGCGCATTTATGAACTAGAAACCGCACTTTCTGAGGCGCAAGCAACCATCAAAGAACAGCAAGATGGCGTGCTTCGTGCGCGTGCAGACGCTGACAACGCACGTCGTCGTGCTGAAGGTGAAGTAGAAAAGGCACGCAAATTTGCTCTTGAACGTTTTGCGGGCGAATTGCTTCCGGTTATCGATAACCTAGAGCGCGCTATCGAAATGACTGATGGCGACAATGAGGCCGTTAAACCGCTTTTAGAAGGTGTGGAAATGACCCACAAAACTTTCTTAGGCACTATTGAGAAATTCGGATTAAGCCTTATTGATCCGCAGGGCGAAACCTTTAACCCTGATTTGCATCAGGCAATGTCGATGCAAGAAAGTGCAGACCACGAGCCAAATACAGTGATGGCGGTTATGCAGAAAGGTTATCAAATTAACGGCCGCTTGTTACGCCCTGCCATGGTTATGGTATCGCGTGCGCCAAGCGACGGTGTGGATACGCAAGCTTAATACGCTTTTTTGCGACAAACACACGAAAATGTCAGTTTTTTTACTGGCATCTATTGAAAAGCCGGGGAATAACCCCACTAAAAGTACAGTATTAAGAAACTTATTCGGAGACACGAAATGGGTAGAATCATAGGTATCGACTTAGGTACAACGAATTCATGTGTCGCAGTTCTAGACGGCGACAAACCTCGCGTAATTGAGAACGCGGAAGGCGATCGTACAACCCCTTCAATCATCGCTTATACAAACGATGGTGAAACACTTGTAGGTCAATCTGCAAAGCGTCAGGCGGTAACAAACCCTGAAAACACATTATTCGCAATTAAGCGTCTAATTGGTCGTCGCTTCCAAGATAAAGAAGTACAGCGCGATATCGACATCATGCCTTTCAAAATTGTAGGTGCTGATAACGGTGACGCATGGGTAGAAGCTAAAGGCGAAAAAATGGCGCCTCCTCAGGTTTCTGCTGAAGTACTTAAGAAAATGAAGAAGACCGCTGAAGACTATCTTGGCGAAGAAGTAACGGGTGCAGTAATTACTGTTCCTGCTTACTTTAACGATTCTCAGCGTCAAGCAACCAAAGATGCAGGTCGTATCGCAGGTCTTGAAGTTAAGCGTATCATCAACGAACCAACTGCTGCTGCTCTTGCCTACGGTATGGACAAGAAGCAAGGCGATAACGTTGTTGCAGTATACGACTTAGGTGGTGGTACTTTTGATATCTCTATCATCGAAATCGATGAAGTAGACGGCGAGCACACGTTTGAAGTACTAGCGACTAACGGTGACACACACCTTGGTGGTGAAGATTTCGATAACCGTGTTATCAACTACCTAGTTGAAGAATTCAAGAAAGATCAAGGTATCGACCTTCGTAAAGATCCGCTAGCTATGCAGCGTCTTAAAGAAGCGGGTGAAAAAGCGAAAATCGAACTTTCTTCATCACAACAGACAGAAGTTAACCTGCCTTACATCACAGCTGATGCAACAGGTCCTAAGCACTTAGCCATAAAGCTAACTCGTGCAAAACTTGAGTCTTTGGTTGAAGACCTTGTGAAAAACTCGCTTAACCCACTTAAGCAAGCACTAGCTGATTCAGACCTATCTGTAGGCGATATCAATGACATCATCCTTGTTGGTGGTCAAACACGTATGCCGCTGGTACAGAAGTATGTAACTGAATTCTTCGGCAAAGAGCCACGTAAAGACGTTAACCCTGATGAAGCAGTAGCGGTAGGTGCGGCAATTCAAGGTGGTGTACTTTCTGGTGACGTTAAAGACGTACTACTGCTAGACGTTACGCCTCTGTCTCTAGGTATCGAGACTATGGGCGGCGTAATGACTGCGCTTATCGAGAAGAACACGACTATTCCAACGAAGAAGTCACAAACCTTCTCAACAGCGGAAGACAACCAGTCTGCGGTTACCGTACACGTACTACAGGGTGAGCGTAAGCAGTCAAGCGGCAACAAGTCTCTTGGTCAGTTTAACCTTGAAGGTATTCGTCCAGCAGCGCGCGGTGTACCGCAAATCGAAGTAACCTTCGACCTAGATGCTGACGGTATCCTACACGTGTCTGCGAAAGATAAAGACACAGGTAAAGAGCAGAAGATCACTATCAAAGCTTCTTCAGGCCTAAGCGATGAAGAAGTAGAAAAAATGGTAGCTGACGCGGAAGCGAACAAAGAAGCTGATAAGAAGTTTGAAGAACTGATTCAAGCGCGTAACCAAGCTGATGGTATGGTTCACGCCACACGTAAACAGCTTGAAGAAGTTGGCGATGCACTAAGTGCAGAGGACAAAGCGCCAATCGAAGAAGCACTTTCAGCACTTGAAACTGCAGTTAAAGGCGAAGACAAAGCAGAAATTGAAGCGAAAACGCAAGAACTTATTCAAGCGTCTAGCAAGTTGATGGAAGCGGCGCAAGCTCAACAAGCAGCAGCTGGTGGCGCAGAAGGCGCTGAGCAGCAAGCTTCTTCTGGTCAAGCAAACGATGACGTTGTTGACGCAGAATTTGAAGAAGTTAAAGACGACGACAAGAAGTAAACTGTTGTGTCAGGCCCGTTAATTCAAAGTAGCGGGCCGTTTAAGCAGTTCAGGCGCAGCAGGAATTTCTTGTTGCGCCTTTGTTGTGTAAATAACTTGGTTTAAATAGCTTGTTTGTAAACCACCTTGGGCGTTATTGAAAACCTAATCAGGTTATTTTCACAACAGTCAGATGTAGATTCGATAAGCATTACATGCTTGTCGACAAAAAAGTAGGATATGTAAACGATATGTCGAAACGAGACTACTACGAAGTACTCGGGGTAGATAAAAGCGCGGGCGAACGTGAAATTAAAAAAGCGTATAAAAAGCTTGCGATGAAGTATCACCCTGACCGTACGCAAGGCGATAAAGGCCTGGAAGATAAGTTTAAAGAAATCCAGGAAGCCTACGAAATTCTGTCAGATTCGCAGAAGCGTGCAGCATACGACCAATACGGCCACGCAGGTGTAGATCCAAACCGCGGTGGCGGCGGCTTCGGTGGTGGTGCCGACTTCGGCGATATCTTTGGCGATGTTTTTGGTGATATCTTTGGCGGCGGTGGTCGCGGTGGACGCCAATCGCGTGCTCGTCAAGGTTCAGACCTACGTTACAACCTAGAGCTTAGTCTAGAAGAAGCGGTTCGCGGTAAGAGCGTTGATATTCGCGTACCTACGCTGGTTGAATGTGATGTGTGCGATGGATCAGGTGCGAAAAAAGGTTCTTCACCTAAAACCTGTCCAACCTGCCACGGCAACGGCCAGGTTCAAATGCGCCAAGGCTTCTTTGCGGTACAGCAAACCTGTCCAACCTGTTCGGGTAAGGGCAAGATCATTGAAGACCCATGTAACAGCTGTCATGGGCATGGCCGTAAAGAAAAAACTAAAACGCTTAACGTTAAGATCCCAGCTGGCGTGGACACAGGCGATCGCATCCGTTTATCTGGTGAAGGTGAAGCGGGCGAGAACGGTGCGCCAGCAGGTGACTTATACGTGCAAGTACACGTTCGCGAACACGACATCTTCCAACGCGACGGTAACAACCTGTATTGCGAAGTACCGCTAAGCTTTACTACAGCAGCCCTTGGTGGCGAACTTGAAGTTCCTACTTTGGACGGTAAAGTTAAGCTGAAAATTAGCGCTGAAACGCAAACTGGCCGCATGTTCCGTCTACGCGGTAAAGGCGTTAAGTCGGTTCGAAGCGGCGCTATGGGCGACTTGATGTGTAAAGTTGTGGTGGAAACACCAGTTAACCTATCATCACGTCAAAAAGAGCTACTGCAAGAGCTAGAAGAGTCTATGGGCAAGGCTTCAAGCAAGCACAGCCCGAAAGCGCAAGGTTTCTTCGATGGCGTGAAAAAGTTCTTTGACGATTTAACTAACTAATTAGTTAAAATAGAGACCAATGCGAAAGCCCTCTTATTGAGGGCTTTTTCGTATCTAGGGGTTTATCAATGGTAAATGCCAGTGTTAAATCACATCGCGATGTCGAGATAAAGCAAGTGACTGTCCGAACCTGTACCTTAGGTAATATAAGTGACTGTCCAAAGCTATACTTTGTGTAAGGTAAGGGACTGTCCGAAGCTGCACTTTGAGAAGGTAAGTGACTGTCCGAAGCTGTACTTTGAGTAAGATGAGTGACTGTCCAAAATGTTCCTTTGCAGTAAAATAGCGGAGGGTTTTCGTGTGCGATAATTGGGCACTAATCCCTTGAAAGGGCGGTTTCACCGTTATTTTTATTGCGCTGACACTAACTATTCGTCACGATAGACTTATAAGCAAAATATTAGACATCTGCTTTACCGCAATTGCAGATGTCCTCAACGCAAATAAAGGGAACAGGCATGAAAATTTTAAATAAAGCAATGATCGTCGCGGCAACCGCAGGTGCCGTAATGTCAACTTCAGTTGCAGCTGATGTAACAGAAGCATCTTCAGAAAAACACGCAAAAGCAGCAACACAGTATCGCCAAGCGGTATTTCAGCTAGTGCGCAGTAATATGGGCCCGCTCGGTGGCATGGCAAAAGGCGCATTACCTTATGATGAAAGCGTTATGCAAACGAATGCCGTGCGCCTTGAGCAACTCGCCGAGATGATGGGCGACTATTTATCTGTAGATACGCGTAAGTTTGATGTTGAAACAGGGGCAAAGGATGAACTTTGGGAAAATTTCTCAGAGGTAGAGAAAAAGGTAATGGCGCTTAAAACCGCTGCTCAAGGCCTACAAGCCGCGGTTAAAGCGGGTGATGAAAGTGCGTATCGTGGCGCTATTGGCAAAATAGGCGCTAGCTGTAAATCTTGTCACGATGATTTTAAGAAAGACTAATACTCTTTGTATAAGTCCCTAAATGAGCTCGTTTTCTCTTTAACTGCTTTGCCATTGTGTTTCAATTTATCCGGTGATAGTGGCTTATGAGAAAACGCGCTCTGTTTCAATACCCGCTAACTCAATAGCTACCTTTATTTCAAATTCCAGATTGAAGGACAAAGTGAATAAAAAGCTGCTGGAAATTTGTACGGTAGTTGTCTATATTGTTTGAATTGAAGCGGCAATCTCTCCCCCGGTTTGAACGGTCAATTTAACTATTAAGCCTGTGATGATCGTAGCTCACACGTCGACAGTTAAATGAAACGCGTCTTAAAATAACATGCCGTAAAATAAAGTAGCAAGGTTCAAAGTACTCTAAGGAATATGGCACATTCTTTGTTTGATTAAATGTGTTGTGACTTTTGCTTTTGCTGTAATTGATGGATTATCAAAAGGTTCGCTTAGATGGATTTACGCAGTGAACGCATGCTTTCAACCGTGCGTGCAACTCAGAGAAGTATTGCTGATTTACTTAATGAAAATAGGGCAAAAACCGAAGCTCTGAGTATAGCGCTTGCCTCAATAAACCCAAATAGCGGCCGAGCTACGGTGGTTGCAACTGATAAAAACCATACTCTTGTAGATGCCGAAAGTATTGTTTTTCCCTCTCACGTTTTACTCATGCTTCCTCTCACACCTTTAAGCGCACCTATTCCCGCTAGTGAATTTGTACTGCCTCAATCATTTACGCAGTTTGCTGATAATCATATTGTTGTTGCAATGATCAGAGACATGCAAAATGAAGTGATGGGCGTTGTACTTATATTTGTTTCAAATAGCGTATTAACCGCTCAGCAGCATGACTATATCGATATCATGAGGCAGAAAATTGAAGTCTGCTATCAGTATGACCTCATTCGGCATCCGTATTCAGACAAACTTTCAGAACAGTTATCACTGTTAGAAGAAGTCAGCGCTATTTCTAAAGTAGGCGCGTGGGAATTAGACCGAGCCACGGGAGTTTTTGCCGCAACGGAAGTAACGCGAAACCTACTGGGAATAAGGCGCGTGAAAAGTGTGAATCTTAACGAGATTCTCGACACTATGGTGCCGAGCGAAAGAGCCGCGTTAAAGTATAAAGTATTTAAAGCGATGAAAGGCGAGCGGCAGTTCGTAAGGCATATCGATATTAAGGACAAGCAAGGGCGCACTAAAAATGTCAAATTGACGGTTTTTCTGCAAATTCAGCGAATGGAGTCTGGAGCATTAAGGCTGACACGGCTTTTTGGCGTAATACAGGATGAAACGGACGTTCAGCGTTTATCAGATTCTCAACACGATTATACCGACTATGTCGTTAGTTTGCTCAATAGCGTCGATAGTATTGTTTTAAGCATCGACGAGAATGGCACCATATTGTCAGCTAACGAATGTGTAACTAAAGTTTTGGGTTTCGAGCCAGACGATTTGATAGGGCAAGACGTTAAGCTAATTGCCACTAAGGTACAAAATAGCGATATACCTTCTTACTTTTTGAATTTAGATGCGGGATTGAAAATATGCGCGGACGGCGGCGCTGTAAGAGAGTGCTTGCGGCACAAAAATGGCAAGCGTATTTCCTGCGAGGTTAGTTTTACGACGTGTATTGTTCACGAGCAGAAGTTAGTGGTTGCTACAATTCGGGATGTTACCACGCAACGTTATGAAATTGAGCATTTTAAACAGCTAGCGTTAACCGACGCAGTAACAGGCCTTCCTAATTTAAACAAGTTCGAACACTATCTTGCCGAAAAAGCGCATGAAGATAAATCGGCTAAACCATTCTCGGTCTTTATGCGGGTAAGCGTACGTAATATTAAAGAATATGAGGATGCGTATGGCGAACCTACCATCGACTACCTTTTACGCATTTTAGCTAGCCGCTTTGTCCGCACATTTGAGACAAATAACTCAGGTAATGCCAGTGTGTTTAAATGCGATAGCGCTAACTTCTTTCTTCACTTGCATCAAGACTTTAATGAAGAAGGCCAATCTATCAATGCTGCCAAAGCCTATGCTCAGCTTATACAAGAACAGGTGTTGGCACCTATAACGCTTCATAATAGCCTTTTAACGATAGAAACACAGACGATTAGCTGTACCGTGCCTATTAAGTATTTTTCTTTTAAAAAAATACGCGAGCTGTTGTCACGCAAGCCCCTACGCGAAATAAACGATTCAAACAGCGCTTCGCTAACGCACGACTATTTTCATATCAATGCAAGCGATATTGAGCGTTACAACTATATTAAACACTCGCTAAGCAGAGCGATTTCAAATAACGAGTTATTTGTGCAACTACAACCTCAATACGATGGGCAAGGTAGTGTTATAAGCTCCGAAGTATTATTAAGGTGGCAACATCCACACTTAGGAATGGTAAAGCCCTCCGAATTTATTCCCATTGCCGAAGAAAACGAATTTATCGCAGAGTTTGGGTTATGGGTTTGCAATGAAGCGTGCAGATTACTTAGCGATTGCCAGTCTCAGCATATCGATACAAAACTTTCTGTAAATATTAGTGCCAAGCATTTAGCGAGAGCTGACTTTGTGAGCAAGTTTGTTGGCATAGTAAACAGGTGGCAGATCTCTCACTCAAAATTAACGTTAGAGTTGACAGAGGGCGCGCTGATACGAGGTGTGAGCATTATTCAATATCGCGTGAGGGAGCTTGCTGAGCAAGGGTTCAGTTTGTCTATTGATGACTTCGGCATAGGGGATTCAAACCTAAATTACTTGCAAGACTTGCCTATAAAAGAGTTGAAGGTCGACAGAGTATTTATAGAAGCAATGGAAGCATCGCAACAAAAAACGTTATTAGTTACCAGTATATGTAATATGGCCAAAGCGCTTCATTTAGGTACGGTTGCGGAAGGAATAGAAACCACCCAGCAACTCGATCAAGCAAAAGCCTGCGGTTGTAGCGCATTTCAAGGCTATTACCTCGATAAGCCGATGAATGTGGAAGACTGGTTTAAAAAAGTGGTAGGGCAGAAGGTGTAGTTCACCGCACCTAGTAACCAAATGCAAATGAAAATATAAGTTTAAATATTTGTAAATCAGGTTGTTATGGCGTCTACGCCTGAAGTCTTATAAGCACTCCGTAGTGAACTGAAGTAGGTTATTGGTAAACCCTACTCAGGACATGGTTATGACTTATAAAAACGAATACATTGCCTCGACCCAACATCCCGACGAGTTTTGGTTAGACCAAGCGCGTAATATTGCGTGGTTCCAGATGCCTGAGAAAGGCTGTCAAAAAACGGATAATGGTTATTATGAATGGTTTAGGGGAGGGCAACTCAATACCTGTTACCTAGCTTTAGATCATCATGTAAAAAACGGGCGGGGAGAAAAAACAGCGTTGATTTACGACTCGCCGGTTACGCAAACTACACAACACTTCACGTTTAGCGAACTGCTTACGCAAGTAGCACACTTCGCCGGCGCTTTATCAAGTTTAGGAGTAGCTAAAGGCGACCGCGTTATTATTTATATGCCTATGATCCCCCAGGCAGTTGTTGCCATGCTAGCGTGTGCACGACTTGGCGCCATACACTCTGTGGTATTTGGGGGCTTTGCCTCTAATGAACTTGCTGTGCGAATAGATGATGCAAAGCCAAAGGTTATTGTGACAGCCTCATGCGGTATTGAAGGCAGCAAAGTGCTGGCTTATAAGCCGCTGGTGGATGAAGCGGTAACACTTGCAAGTCACAAACCAAGCGCCTGTGTGCTTTTCCAGCGCCCCCAGTTGCTTGCCTCCCTAAACGAAGGTACCGACTACGACTGGCAAGAATTGGTTGCTGCAAGTCAGCCCGCCGAACCGGTCGCTGTCGATGCCACCGATCCGCTTTATGTACTCTATACCTCAGGAACAACGGGTAAACCTAAAGGGGTTGTTCGAGATAACGGCGGCCATGCTGTTGCGCTTCATTACTCCATGGGGGCAATTTATGGCATCAGTCAGGATGATGTGTTTTGGGCCGCGTCTGATGTAGGTTGGGTTGTAGGGCATTCGTACATTGTGTATGCGCCGCTCATTAAAGGGGCAACAACCGTACTGTATGAAGGAAAACCGGTAGGTACACCAGACGCTGGTGCATTTTGGCGAATGATAGAAACCCATAAAATTAATGTGCTGTTTGCTGCGCCCACGGCGTTTCGTGCGATTAGAAAAGCCGATCCAGACGCCGACTATTTATCTAAGTATGACATCTCTAGCTTACGAACATTATTTATGGCTGGCGAGCGCCTCGACCCACCCACGTATTACTGGGCTAGCGAAAAGGTCGGCGTGCCTGTTATCGATCACTGGTGGCAAACAGAAACCGGCTGGCCTATATGTTCCAACCCTATGGGTTTAGAGCCCATGGAAACAAAGCCTGGCTCCTCTAGCGTACCAACACCAGGTTTTAACGTTAAAGTGCTTAAAGGCGGCGATGTTGAGCAGACTAAAGGTGAAAAAGGCGCTATAGCAATACAGCTACCTTTACCCCCGGGCTGTTTGACTACCATATGGCAGGATCATCAGCGGTTCATCGATGGTTACCTGCGAGAATTCGAAGGCTACTACAGCACTGGCGACAACGGTTATGTCGATGACGATGGCTATGTATTTATTATGGGGCGAACTGACGACGTCATAAACGTAGCCGGGCACCGTTTATCGACAGGCGAAATGGAAGAGGTATTAGCCGCACACCCAGCCGTAGCCGAATGCAGTGTTATAGGCGTACACGATGCGCTTAAGGGGCAATTACCAATAGGCATGTTACTACTTAAAGATGGCGTTTCCATTGACGAAGAAGCACTAGAGAAGGAATTAATTCAACGAGTGCGAGATACTATCGGGCCTGTGGCCTGTTTTAAACGGGCAATTGTTGTGAACCGGTTACCTAAAACGCGATCAGGGAAAATTTTAAGAAAACTACTTCGACAAATTGCAGCCAACGAAACCGTTACAGTACCTTCTACTATCGACGACCCTTCAAGCGTAAAAGAAATTGAAACACTTATGCGACAAAAAGGGCTGGTTGATGAATCTAGTATTGCTTAACGCTTCTGTTCAAAAGGGACAGTGCTCAAGCATTCAAGTATTAATCAAGGGGCATTAGCCCCTTTTTATTGATAAATGTGAGCATGCTCAACGGTGTTCGCCTAAGCCCTTTTTTAAGACGAAGCGTGAATAACGAACCGTTGCTTTTTGACAAACGCGTCGTGACTATCGCTTCGTCACGAATTACTTCGTGATAGTTGCTTCGCAATACAGCCCACGCACCTCGAAGCTAGCTCTACCTGCACTTGTTAGTAGTAATATTCATCTACCTGTGGCGCTGGCGGATACACTTCAATAGCAAGGTATACAGCAAGTGCGGCAATTACGGCGACGATAATAGCGCGGAGTAGTCGAGAGTGCGCAATCCCTACGGTTTTTGACACTTTGTTCCCATGGATCATTGCAGGAACGAGCTTTTGCCTTTTGTAGACGCTGTAAAACATGATGGCGCCAATATGAAGTGCGATAACATAAAGTAGTAGGTCAAATGCCAAGTGATGTAGCGTATTCATTAATTCCAGCGTTTCATCACCTGCCAACTGCCGATAAGGTCCATCAAGAAAGATATCGTCGGTCATAAACAAGCCTGATATCGCTTGTATTGCTACCAAAACCAGCATGACAATTACAAACCAGCCTCCTAGAGGATTGTGACCCACAGACGGGGCGGAGTCCCTGTCAAACAAGGTCTTCAGATAGTTTATGACCCGTCCTGGGCCAGTCACAAAGCTACTAAACTTCGCATACTGCGTACCGGCAACTCCCCACATAATTCTAAAAACGACCAAAAATAAAGTGAAGTACCCGATATAAAAGTGCCACTGAATGGCGTTATCTAGCCATTCAGCGGTGGCGTATTGGGCTAAAAGGCTTACTACTAGAAGCCAGTGAAACAGCCGTGTAGGAAGGTCCCAAATCAGAGTTTTTTGCATGATATTTCGCATAAAGTATCGATAGATATTGTGTTATTTAAGCGTAGGGCATTAGCGTCGCCTAAGTTGTGATAGAAAACAAGTTTAGCTATCGGCTTTAAACGCCTACCTATCCTAACGGTGATATCAACTGATAGAGCGCGGTAAAGCGCAATCGTTTACAAGGCGTACTTTGCGCGTGGTTCGCCTTGTCTTAAGCAAGCGAAGTGTTATAAGTCCGCTATTGCTGTAGACAGCAATGAACGACCTTAATTTACGATGTTTTAAGCTGACGCTTTGTTGTGTAACCCATCAATGAAAAAAGTCTAAGGCTATCTCCGTTCCTTGTTATACCTATTTAATATGAAACACGCATTGCAATAGTGCGGGCATTTGGCAAAATGCGTCCTAGTTGAAGGTTAATAAAAGTGTAAAACGAAGAATGAAAGTAGGTTTGTTTGGCGCCAATGGGCGCATGGGTCGTGTACTAATCGAAGCGCTTGACTTAAGCGACGATGCCGAGTTGAGTGTTGCTACCGTGCGCGATGATTCACCGTGGGTAGGCCTAAACGTAGGTGAACTCGCCGGCATAGGCAAAAAAGAGATTGATTGTTCTGCACTTTCTAGCTTAAGCGGTAGCGATGCAGACGTAATGATCGACTTCACCTTACCATCTGTTATTGAGAGTAACCTATCTTGGTGTGTTGAAAATACTATGCCTGTTGTTATTGGCACAACGGGTTTAAACGATGAGCAGTTAGCTGCACTCGATGAAGCTGCCAAGCATATTCCTATTGTTTTCGCCGCTAATTACAGTGTAGGGGTGAACTTAATGTTGTCCTTAGTACGCCAAGCTGCAAGTGTGCTAGGCGAAACAGCCGATATAGAAATTACCGAAGCTCACCACAGGTTTAAACAAGACGCACCATCAGGCACGGCGATGGCCATTGGTGAAGCCATTGCTGACGAACTAGGCCGGGATTTGAAAACCTGTGCCGTGTATGGACGTGAAGGTAAAGAGCCAGAGCGAGATCAAGGCACTATTGGTTTTGCAACGGTAAGAGCAGGAGATATTGTTGGTGAGCACACCGCGCTTTTTGCCGATATCGGGGAGCGTTTGGAAATAACGCACAAAGCATCAAGCCGCTTAACTTTTGCTAAAGGTGCAGTTCATGCAGCTAAATGGTTGTACGGAAAACAACCTGGTCTATACTCCATGGTTGATGTGCTTAATTTGAAGCTTTAATTTGCCTTAAAAGCTAATCCGTTTTTGGGGCGTTATGAAAGTGTTAACCTTAAGTTGCACTTTTATTGAGCTATAAGCTGTACTTTCAGTGGTTCTGGGCAAAAATGGTGGTAAAGGCGTTATTTTAGTAAATTATCACAAATAAATTTGCCATTTTCAGTGAGTGATGTATACTCGCCGGAATTTGCCAGAATTTCGTATTCTGAGGCTGCCAAACCTGCTGAAGAGTACGGTTTTATTAGCTGCAAAGATCGTAAAACGGGATGTATTGTTATCAATAACTCCCGTTTTTTGTGGGGTTTGTGCAAAAAACTGCACAAACACATAGTTATCCTTAATCTGGAGGTTGACTTGGCTAATTCTGCCCTTTTGGTGTTAGAGGATGGTTCTGTTTTTAAAGGTACGGCGATAGGCGCTACAGGCTCCGCCGTCGGGGAAGTCGTTTTTAATACTTCCATGACCGGCTATCAAGAAATTCTCACCGACCCATCCTACGCTGAACAAATCATCACACTTACCTATCCACACATTGGCAACACCGGCACTAACGAAGAAGACGTCGAAGCAGATAAAATCTGGTCGAAAGGTCTAATCATCCGTGACCTACCTCTTGTTGCTAGTAACTTTCGTCAACAGCAAACATTGTCTGAATACCTAAAAGCGAAAGGCGTTGTGGGTATTGCTGACATAGATACCCGACGTTTAACGCGTATCTTACGAGACAAAGGTGCACAAAATGGCTGCATCATTTGCTCAGATGAATTAGACGAGTCTAGTGCACTGGCGCAAGCAAAAGATTTTCCTGGCCTTAAAGGCATGGATTTGGCGAAAGTAGTAAGTATTACTGAGCCGAAAACATGGACAGAAGGTAGCTGGGAGCTTGGCAAAGGTTATGTAACGCCAAGCGAAACAAAATATCACGTTGTGGCATACGACTACGGCGTAAAAAACAACATTCTTCGCATGTTAGCCGACCGCGGTTGTAAAATAACGTTGGTTCCAGCACAAACACCTGCTGAAGAGGTATTAGCCCTAAATCCAGATGGTGTATTCCTGTCGAACGGTCCTGGCGACCCTGAGCCATGTGACTATGCAATTACGGCTATCAAAACCATCGTTGAAACCGGTGTACCTGTGTTTGGTATCTGTCTTGGCCACCAACTTCTTGCTATTGCAAGCGGTGCTAAAACAGTGAAGATGAAGTTTGGTCACCATGGTGCAAACCATCCGGTTAAAGACCTAAAACGCAATGTAGTTATGATCACTAGCCAAAACCACGGGTTTGCGGTTGATGAGTCTAGCTTGCCAGATAACCTAGAAGTAACTCACATTTCGTTGTTCGACAAGTCGTTGCAGGGTATTCACCGCACCGACAAGCCTGCGTTTAGTTTCCAGGGTCACCCTGAAGCGAGCCCAGGTCCTCATGAAGCGGCACCGTTATTCGACCACTTCATTGAACTTATTGAACAACACAAGCAGTAGGAATTAGCCCGCTATGCCAAAACGTACCGACATAAAAAGTATTCTTATCATTGGTGCTGGCCCTATTGTAATCGGCCAGGCTTGTGAATTCGACTATTCAGGCGCGCAAGCGTGTAAAGCCCTTCGCGAAGAAGGCTACCGTGTTATTTTGGTTAACTCTAACCCAGCAACCATCATGACCGACCCAGAAATGGCAGATGCGACTTACATCGAGCCTATTCACTGGGAAGTAGTACGCAAAATTATCGAAAAAGAACGTCCAGACGCCATTCTTCCTACTATGGGTGGGCAAACAGCCCTTAACTGTGCGCTAGAGCTTGATAAGCACGGTGTACTAGAAGAATTTGGCTGTGAGCTTATTGGCGCAACGGCTGACGCTATCGATAAGGCGGAAAACCGCGAACGCTTTGACCAAGCGATGAAAAACATTGGCCTTGAGTGTCCACGTGCGGAAATCGCCCACAGTATGGACGAAGCGCACGATGTGCTAAGTCGCATCGGCTTCCCATGTATCATTCGTCCTTCATTCACCATGGGCGGAACCGGCGGTGGTATTGCCTACAACATTGATGAGTTCAATGAAATTTGTACCCGCGGCCTCGACCTTTCCCCCACCAACGAACTTCTTATTGATGAGTCGTTACTTGGCTGGAAAGAATACGAGATGGAAGTAGTACGCGATAAGGCAGATAACTGCATTATTGTTTGTACAATTGAAAACTTCGATCCAATGGGGGTTCATACGGGCGACTCTATCACTGTTGCCCCAGCGCAAACCCTTACCGACAAAGAATTCCAGATTATGCGTAATGCAGCGATGGCTGTACTACGTGAAATTGGTGTTGAAACCGGTGGTTCAAACGTACAGTTTGGCGTAGACCCTAAAACCGGTCGTATGGTTATCATCGAAATGAACCCGCGTGTATCGCGTTCATCGGCGCTAGCCTCTAAAGCAACGGGCTTCCCGATTGCGAAAGTGGCTGCGAAGTTAGCAGTAGGTTACACCCTAGATGAGCTAGCTAACGACATCACTGGCGGTTTAACGCCGGCGTCGTTTGAACCGTCAATCGATTACGTTGTCACTAAGATCCCTCGCTTCAACTTTGAAAAGTTTGCCGGTGCTAACGACCGTCTCACCACACAGATGAAGTCAGTGGGCGAGGTGATGGCGATTGGTCGTAACCAACAAGAGTCGTTACAAAAAGCCCTTCGTGGTCTTGAAGTTGGTGCGTCAGGTTTGAACCCAATGGTTGACCTTGAAGACCCTGAGTCGCGCAATAAAGTCGTTTACGAACTTCGCCAGCCGGGTGCAGAGCGTATTTGGTACATTGGCGATGCATTCCGTATGGGCATGAGCGTTGAAGAAGTGTTCAACCTTACCAATATTGACCGCTGGTATTTAGTGCAGCTAGAAGATCTTATTCTTCTTGAAGCGAAAGTGGCAGAACTTGGTTTGCCGGGTATTGATGCTGACTTTATGCGCGCGCTAAAGCGCAAAGGTTTCTCAGATGCACGTCTTGCTGAGCTGACCAAAGTGGCAGAAAGCGATATTCGTGAAGCTCGTCGCGGTTTTGGCATTTCTCCAGTGTACAAGCGCGTAGATACGTGTGCCGCAGAGTTCTCTACCAGCACGGCTTATATGTATTCGACCTATGACGAAGAGTGTGAAGCTGCGCCAACCGATAAAGAGAAAATCATGGTATTGGGCGGTGGCCCTAACCGTATCGGTCAAGGCATTGAATTCGATTATTGCTGCGTTCACGCGGCGCTTTCAATGCGTGAAGACGGTTACGAGACCATTATGGTTAACTGTAACCCTGAAACGGTGTCTACTGACTACGACACCTCAGATCGCTTGTATTTCGAACCAGTCACTTTGGAAGATGTACTTGAAATCGTTGCTAAAGAGCAGCCAAAAGGCGTTATCGTACAGTACGGTGGTCAAACGCCTCTTAAACTTGCTCGTGCCCTAGAAGCAGCAGGCGTACCGGTTATCGGTACCTCACCTGAAGCGATTGACCGTGCTGAAGACCGTGAGCGTTTCCAGCAAATGGTGAACAAGCTTAATCTTAAGCAGCCTGCGAATGCGACAGTAACTAACGTCGAGCAAGCGCTAACTATGGCTGAAGAGATTGGCTTCCCGCTGGTTGTTCGTCCAAGCTACGTGTTAGGTGGACGTGCGATGGAAATCGTTTACGACATTAAAGACCTTAAGCGTTATCTAAACGAAGCGGTTAAAGTGTCTAACGACGCGCCCGTATTGCTAGACCGTTTCCTAGATGACGCTATCGAAGTGGATATCGATGCTATATGCGACGGTAAAGAGGTTGTGATTGGCGGTATCATGGAACACATCGAACAAGCGGGTGTTCACTCTGGTGACTCTGCATGTTCACTGCCTCCGCATTCACTCCCCAAAGACATCCAGGACGTGATGCGCGAGCAGGTAAAAGCCATGGCGCTAGAGCTTGGCGTAGTGGGGCTAATGAATACCCAGTTTGCGATAAAAGACGGCGAAGTTTACCTAATCGAGGTTAACCCGCGTGCAGCGCGTACGGTACCTTTCGTATCAAAAGCCACGGGCATTCCTCTTGCTAAAGTTGCGGCACGTGCAATGGCGGGCGTAAGCTTGGCAGAGCAGGGCGTAACTGAAGAAGTGATCCCACCTTTCTACTCGGTGAAAGAAGTGGTACTTCCGTTTGCTAAGTTCCAAGGTGTTGACCCACTGTTAGGCCCAGAAATGCGCTCAACTGGTGAAGTTATGGGTGTTGGCGATACGTTTGAAGAAGCGTACGCTAAAGCGAACCTTGGCGCAGGCGCGCCACTGCCGAAAGAAGGTAAAGCACTTATCTCTGTGCGTGAAACTGACAAGCCGAAAATTATCGAGCTAGCTAAGGCCCTTGTTGCGGCTGGGTTCAGTATTGAAGCCACGCGCGGTACAGCAACGACCTTGTACGATGCAGGTATAATGAGCACGGTGGTGAATAAGCTATCTGAAGGCCGACCCAACATTGTTGATGCTATCAAAAACGGTGAATACGCTTATTTGATAAATACAACAGAAGGTCGCCAAGCGATTACCGATTCAGTTTACATACGTCGTGAAGCCTTGGTGAACAAGGTTACCTATACCACCACGATGAATGCAGCGTTTGCAACTATTCGCGCTAAGTCTGCTGATGACCGCAATAAAGTGGCTTCAGTTCAAGAACTGCACGCTAGGCTTAAACACTGATGACATACGCTAGGATACGAGGTATCCTAGCAATATTACATTTGTGTGAATCAATAAAAAGTGCGCCTTTGCGGCGCACTTTTCTGTTTAAATTACAAGCTAAGTGAGACGGTATTCATGAGTCAGTATCCAATGACGGCGCGCGGCGCTCAAATGCTGCGTGACGAATTAAACGAACTTAAAACAAAAACACGCCCACGTATAATCGAGTCGATTGCCGAAGCACGTGAGCATGGTGATTTGAAAGAAAATGCTGAGTATCACGCCGCACGTGAACAGCAAAGCTTTTGCGAAGGCCGCATTCAGGACATCGAAGGCAAACTTTCAAACGCCCAGATCATCGATGTCACTAAGATGGAAAATACGGGGAAAGTTATTTTCGGTACAACCGTAACCATCTTAAACGTTGATAGCGATGAAGAAACGACCTACCGCATCGTAGGCGACGATGAAGCTGATATTAAGAACAATCTTATTTCAGTAAATTCACCTATTGCTCGCGGCCTTATTGGTAAAGAGCTTGATGATACAGTAACCATTCAAACGCCTTCTGGCACGGTTGAAGTTGAAATCATCGAAGTTGAATATATTTAAGTTGCCAAGCCAGCAGTAGCATACTGCTGGCGCTTTCCTTCCGCCCGCGTTCATAAGCACTCTATCTTTCGCGTTTGTTAATTCCGCATTTTTGACCATTCTTTACATATTCCTATTTCTCAATTAGTTCCTATCATTCCACTGTTTTTAACCCGTTTAAACGAGAGTTAGTGGTAGAAAGTAAGCAAGCTTTGGTTAGTATTACCAATAGCGTACTATAAGGTTATACAGTGATTGTTCTTGCGATAATAAGGAGTAATTGTGTCTGACATACAAACGCTAGACTCAAAAGTAGTGTACGAAAACAAATGGCTACGGTTAAGAGAAGATAGAATTCGTCGCAGCAGCGGACACGAAGGTATATATGGGGTGGTAGAAAAACCCGATTTTGCCATCATTCTACCTATTGAAGGTGACACCGTTTATATGGTGGAGCAGTACCGCTATACGATTAAACAACGTCAGCTTGAGCTCCCGCAAGGCGCTTGGGAGGCTAATCCGGACGCTGATCCTATAGAACTCGCAAAGGGTGAACTTGAGGAAGAGACTGGGTTAATCGCAGATTCAATGGAGTACGTTGGCTTTCAATATTTAGCCTATGGCTTTTGTAACCAAGGCTATCATATCTATATAGCTAAGGGGCTAACACAGGGCGCACAGAAACTCGACGTAGAAGAGGAAGACCTACGTGTGGTGCCTCTCGCATTAAGCGAACTCAAACAAAAAATTGTTAGCGGGGAAATTAAAGATGCAAGCACCTGCAACGCAGTGGGGCTCGCAACGCTAAAGGGGCTCATATAAGGCGCTGATAAATAGCCTGTTACAATTTGAATGCTGTGTTAACCTTTTATTCGGGCTAGGATGCATTAAAAATTAGGAGAGTTGTATGGAATACAAAGGAAGTTTTGCCATTACCAAGTGGGACGAAGATACGCTTACGGAAAAGCCTGAGGGAGTTAAGACGTCTCACGCTACTATTGCGCAGACCTACTCTGGTGATATGAGCGGCGAGTCCAGTCTTGAACTTTTAATGTCTTATCAATCCCAGTTAGCAGCAAAATTCACTGGATTTGAAACCTTTATTGGCGCAGTAAACGGGATGCGTGGTGCGGTAACGTTTTTGCACCATGGTAAATTTGAAAATGGTGTTGCTAGCAGCGATTTTAGCGTTGTAGAAGGCTCTGCAACTGGAGAGTTGGCGGGCAAAGTAATTAGTGGGAGTTTTGTATCTGGCGAGTCAGGGAAGGCAAACTATGTGATTGAGGTACTCGATAGTTAGGTGTTTTTAACAGGCCGTTTTTGTTCCCTAATTAATGCATCTAACGCGCAAAAAAACGGCGCCGTAAGGCGCCGCTAAAAGTTGGGAAACAAACCAAGAAACAATTAATTTAGTTTTCGAGTAATCGAGAACCAATCTCTATTTGACGAGGCTTCTTGGCTTCAGGTATGACTCGCTCCATATCGATGTGTAATAAGCCATTTTCCATATCAGCGGCTAACACTTTTACGTGATCGCCAAGCTGGAATTTACGCTCAAAATTGCGCTCGGAAATGCCTTTATGTAAGAACTTGCGTTCTTTATTTTCCTTGTCTTCCCCTTCAGCTTTCTTAGTGCCTGTGATTGATAGTGTGTTTTCTACAACCTCAATAGTCACATCATCTTTACTGAAGCCCGCAATGGCCATGGTTACACGATATTTGTCATCGCCAAGTAACTCAATGTTGTAAGGCGGGTAGGTGCTTTGTTTTTCTGCTCGAGACGCCGCATCCACAAGAGATGCAAGATGATCAGAACCAATAAATGAACGGTAAAGTGGAGATAGATCGATAGTACGCATAGTCATATCCTCAAAATTAAGCAATATGTTTAAAGTTTAAATGCCCCGACATTGCGGCGGCGGTTTTGTCGACCTGACCTTTCAGCGCCGACAAATACTATGTAGGGATAGCCCAAATCTTTTTCAACACGCAATCACTGTATTTTTTGAAAAAAATTTAAAATAATTCTCATCTATATGAATTTATTAGATTTATTTTTTTTAAAATAAGGCGGGTAAAAGAATGGCAAACGCGTTTCTTTGATAAAAGCAGGTCGGGTGAAATTAATGAATGAGGATAAAGACCCTAAATTAAACAAGTGTATGCGATGATTTTTATAAAACATTTAGCATTTGTTTAACCACGTTAATTGATTAGAAATGCTACAATTGGCCAAACACAACGTATTACCACTTTAATTGAAATTACACGAAATGAAAAAAGAAGTTATTGTTTTGAACTGTGGCAGCTCTTCAGTCAAGTTTGCCATTATTGATGCTGAAACTGGCGAAGCGGGCCTTACTGGAATTGCAGAAGCGTTAGGCAATAGCGATGCTAGCTTATCTTATAAGCTTAACGGCAAAAAAGAGAAACAAGCCTTACCTGAAAAAGCAGGTCACACCGAAGCGCTTAACGCGATTGCAGAGATAATTGCCAGTACAGGTGTTCAACCGATTGCAATCGGCCACCGCGTAGTGCATGGCGGTGAAAAGTTTAAAGGGGCTGCGCTTGTCGACGACAGCGTATTGGAAGCCATTGAAGATTACGCAAGCATGGCGCCGCTTCACAACATGGCGAATTTAAAAGGTATTGTTACCGCACAGGCGGCTTACCCGGATTTACCGCACGTAGTGGTGTTTGATACTTCTTTTTTCCAAACTCTGCCTAAGAAAGCCTTTATTTACGCCCTCCCCATGTCGCTGTATCGCGAACACGGCATAAGGCGCTACGGTTTTCACGGTACCAGCCATAAGTTTATTCTCGACAGCATGGCAAAAATACTTAATAAGCCGGTATCAGATACCAGTATTATCAGCGCGCATTTAGGTAATGGTTGTAGCGTTTCTGCCATCGAAAAAGGGCAGGCGGTAGATACCAGCCTTGGCTTTATTCCTCTCGAAGGTTTGGTAATGGGGACGCGCTGTGGTGATATCGATCCAAGCTTGCCAGGTACGCTGCAGAAAAAGTTAGGCAAAACCGCCGATGAAATTAGTGACCTTTTAAACAAACAGTCTGGCTTACTGGGTATTTCAGAGTTGAGTAATGATTGTAGAACGCTGGAAGACGCCGCCCTTGAAGGTCATGAAGGTGCACTGTTAGCCATTGAAATTTTCTGCTATCGCTTAGCGAAGTACATTGCTGGTTATATGGTAGCGGTTCCAACGCTAGACGCTATTGTCTTTACAGGCGGTATAGGCGAAAACTCATCGCTTATCAGAGAGACCACCATGGGTTACTTTGCTCATTTCGGCATTACGTTAGATGAGCAAAGGAATACGGATGCTCGATTTGGTCAGGGCGGAAAAATATCAGCAGAAAACGCATCGACCGCCGTTTACGTAGTACCTACTAACGAAGAGTGGGTTATTGCCGCGGAAGCCGCTACGTTCGCGTAATTTGAACACGCAATAGCAATCTGTAAGCTAAAGCAGGAGTATATATGTCTCGCAGAATTATGTTGATCCCAGTTGGCACCAGTGTGGGCCTAACAACGGTCAGCATGGGCCTTGTTCGCGCTATAGAAGAACAAGGTATAAAACTAAATTTTTTCAAGCCCGTAGCGCAACCGCGCCGCGGTGATAACGGTGAAGAACGCTCCACCGCAATCATAGCCCATCACGCTAGCGTATCGCCGATAACGCCGTTTGAACTCGACTATGTTGAGCGCATGATCAGCAACGACAGCACCGATGAACTACTTGAAGAAATTATCGAACGCTTTGAAGAGAAAAGCGTACAAGACGCTGTTACCGTTATCGAAGGGTTAGTGACCACTCGCCACCACCCTTACGCTGAACGATTGAATTTAGAAATAAGCCGTGCGTTAGATGCAGATATTGTCTTTGTTGCCGTGCCAGGTAACGATTCAACAACTGATATTAACCACCGACTTGAAATTGTTGTAGATACCTACGGCGGTCATAAAAGCCAAAAAGTAGTAGGCTGTATTTTCAACAAGGTCAACGCGCCGTTTGATGAACACGGTCGACTGCGCGCCGATATTGGTGCTATAGAGGCCCCTGAACATGACGAAGCGCGTACGCAAGCCCTTCGCGAATTACCTATTTTCAAAAAAGGCTTAAGCTTACTTGGTACCATTGATTGGAGTGCTGACTTAGTCTCTCCTCGTGCTACCGATGTCGCTAAACACCTCAATGCTACCTTGTTAAATGAGGGTGAATTGTCCGAGCGTCGCTTAAGCAGTGTAACCTTTTGCGCGCGAGAAATTCACAACATGACGCATACGTTAAAACCCGGCGCGCTACTTGTAATGTCTGGTGATCGCGGCGATGTTTTTGTGTCGTGTTGTTTAGCTGCGTTAAACGGTACTAAATTAGGTGCACTGCTTTTAACTGGTGGTTATCAACCAGATGAAAACATTATGGCACTGTGCAGCCAAGCGATGGAAACGGGGTTACCCGTTATGTTGGTAAATTCGAATACATGGCAAACGGCTCAATCACTGCATGCTTTCAATCAGGAAGTGCCGGTTGACGACAGCCAGCGTATTGAAAAAGTGATGGTGCATACCGCTGAAAGTTTAGATGCAAGCTGGGTAAATTCGCTTACGCAAAAAGTATCGCGCCAGAAAAAGCTATCGCCTTCTGCGTTTCGTTTTTATCTGACTAACCGCGCAAGACAAGTTAACAAGCGCGTAGTGCTGCCTGAAGGCTGTGAGCCAAGGACGGTAGTTGCGGCATCAATTTGTGCAAAGCGCGGTTTGGCGCGACCGGTACTCATTGGCGATGAGACAGAAATTCGCCGTGTTGCTGAGCAGCAAGGGGTAGTATTGAGCGATGGCGTAGAAATTGTTTCTCCGAGTGAGATAAAAGATGACTACGTTGAAGGCCTAGTTGCGCTTCGCGGCCACAAAGGTGTGACTGAAGTGGTAGCAAAAGAGCTACTGGAGGACAATGTTACGTTGGGCACTATGATGCTTCAGCAAGGCGACGTTGACGGGCTAGTCTCTGGTGCAGTTAATACCACCGCCAATACCATTCGCCCAGCGCTACAGCTTATTAAAACCGCTGAAAATGCATCTTTAGTCTCGTCGGTATTTTTCATGCTGTTGCCTGATCAAGTATTGGTTTACGGCGACTGTGCGATAAACCCAGACCCTAACGCGCAGCAACTGGCCGACATTGCTATTCAATCTGCAGAATCTGCACAGATGTTTGGTATTGAGCCACGTGTGGCAATGATAAGCTACAGTACAGGCTCGTCAGGTGCAGGTAGTGACGTAGAGAAAGTGCGCGAGGCAACTAAAATTGCACAAGAATTACGCCCTGATTTACTCATCGATGGCCCGCTACAATATGATGCAGCAGCAATCGAGAGCGTAGGTAAGAGCAAAGCACCAAACAGCCCGGTTGCGGGTAAAGCAAACGTGTTTGTGTTCCCTGACCTCAATACCGGAAACACTACTTATAAAGCGGTGCAGCGCAGCTTCGACTTAGTGTGTATTGGCCCTATGCTGCAAGGCATGAGAAAGCCAGTCAACGACTTAAGTCGCGGTGCGTTGGTGGATGATATTGTATTTACCATTGCCCTTACTGCTATTCAGGCGGCAGGTAATTAATAAAATTTAGCGTCTAATCCACATACATTAAATGAGAGCGGCGCCAAATGTAAGGCGCCGTTTTTCCAAAAGTAAAGCTCCAACCAACGCTTTTTGATTTAGTCATTTCGGCACGATTGAAAGAGTTTATTGAACAAAATAGCTAGATTAGCTATTTTGGAAGTATCACATATCAAGTGGGGAACAGGTCTATGAAAGTCATTTCAGCAACTGAAGCTAAAAATTCATTCGGAGAGCTGCTAATGAGTGTGCAATCTGAGCCAGTCTCAATTACCAGAAACGGTAAAGAGCAAGGCGTATTATTGTCCAGTAGAGAATACGCAGCGCTTAAACGTCAAGCGCTAGTATCGGCCGTCCAAGAAGGAAGGAAAAGTGGCAGAGCTGGTACTTTAGACATAGAAGCAATAAAAAATGAGGCCAAGGAACGAGTTGATAATTGATGCATATTACGATATCGAATCTTGCAAAAGAGGATTTAATCGATATCTGGCTTTATGGCCACAAAGTATGGGGCGAGTCATTAGCCGACAGGTACTTAGATGGCCTGTATGATGCAATTTCTTTACTTTCCTCAAACCCTTACCGCTACCCAGAATATCAAGATAAAAATGTTGCTCCGTTCAGACTTATGCCAATAAAAAATCACTTGATAGCCTATGAGGTAAGTGGCTCAAACATCTTCATAGTGCGCGTATTACACGAAAGTATGGATACGGTTTCAAGAATGTCGGTGAGCAGTCGGCCGTCGGAGTAACTAGGTAAAAACTTACGTTTAACTACACCGAATCGTTTTTTAAGAGCAGCTTTGCCCCATAAATACCAGTTCTCCACTCCAGAACAGTAAATGCTGTAGCCGATATTTTTTAACTTTCCAAAACACCTTTCAGATTGTGCTCTATAGGCCTAGTTGCGGTTGATATCGGCTCTCTTAAGTGTTATCGCAGACGCTAAAAGAAATAACGTCAATAGCCAAACACCTAACTCTTGCAGGTGGTAGTACGGTGTAAAACCGCGAGTTGCCACAACTGGCGCTGAAATATTACCGGCCATGAACTGAGGTAGGCGAGCTGTCACTTCGCCTTTGTGGTCTATAAAGGCCGTAATGCCATTATTCGTTGCCCTAACCACAGGGCGCCCCAACTCAAGAGCACGCATTTGCGCAATCTGCAAATGCTGAGCAGGACCGTGAGAGTGACCAAACCACGCATCGTTACTTACTGTAATGATCATGTCTGTATCTTCATATACGTTTGCCATAACTTGATGAGGAAACGCAATTTCAAAACAAATAGCGGGCGCTAGGTGGATGCCATTGGCTTCTAAGTTGGCTTGCTGATAATCACCGCGAGAGAATGACGACATGGGCAAGTCGAATAGAGGGGCCAGGGGGCGAAGCCAGTCTTCAAAAGGCACAAACTCACCTACCGGTAATAGGTGGTGCTTTGAAAAACGGTTACTGTGAAAATATTGGTAATCAGGGGACGTAGCATCTGGCGTGCGTTTACCAAGCACAATAAGGTTGTTCCACGCCTCGTCAGTTTCCCAGTTATAGTTAACAATACCAGTTATAAGAGCGGTGTTTTCTGTAAAAGCTCGTTCATTAACCTTGGCAAGATAGGGTTGCGCCAATGGTTCAAGCTTGGGAACCGCCGCCTCTGGCCAAATAATCAGGTCGTTATCCCATAAGCTTTCGGTTAGCTTCCAATAGGTATCCATGGTAGGGCCATCTTGCTCAGGTACCCACCGTAAACTTTGTGCAATATTTCCCTGCGCCATGCCTACAAAATAAGTTTTGTTTGGGGTAACCCAGGTATGCTGTTTAAGCAGATAGCCGCTGGTAAATAAGCACAGCGCAACCAGCACTGCGTTGGCGAAAGTTCGCCTATTGTGAATCAGCGCAAATAGGGTAGCGCTAATAACGATAAGCGCGCTTATTCCTGTTTCACCAATAACAGGGGCAAAGCCAGACAGTGGGCTTTCTAGCTGGCTATAGCCTAAAGATAACCACGGAAAGCCACTTAGCATCCAACTTCGCAACCACTCGGCCACAACCCAGAAAAAAGGCAGTGCCATGGGCCATAAATGGGGCGAAAAAAACTTGGCGGTGAGTTTAGTGGCGAGCGCTGGATATAGCGCCAAGTAACCACAAAGTAATGCCATTAAGGCAATGGAACCGATAAGAGGTAATCCACCAAAGTCGGCAATACTGACGTGTACCCAACTAATGCCTGCGCCGAACCAGCCCGCACCAAATAGCCATCCGGCAAAAAACGGGCGATGTTTGAGCTTAATCACCTGTCGTATCGCCAGCGCGAGTGCAGGAATAGTTAACAGCCACATGTTAAAAGGTGCAAAAGCTAGCGTTAAGCTGGCGCCGCTTAAAATAAGAAGGAGATGGGGGAAAAACCGTTTCAGCATAGGTGTGATCTGATGGTGGTTATTAAGGTTGTTATAATTAACCTAGGGCGAAAGCGTCTTGCTTTATTTCGCCCCCAGGTAAAAGGCGCTTGCTAAGTTACTGCATTACTCAAGTGAAGGCACAGACACTTTAAGCTGAATAAGCCGACGTTTGTCCGAGTTGGTGACTTTGAATTGAATATCGCCAATGGTTATCTCGTCGTTGGTTTCAGGCATATGGCCAAACGCTTTAAGTACTATTCCGCCAATGGTATCCGCTTCTTCTTCACTGAACTTGGTTTCAAAAAATTCGTTGAAGTCGTCTACCGGGGTAAGCGCTTTAACGGAGTAGGTCGACTTATTCAGCGGGCGAATATCGTCGGTGCCGTCCTCTTCGGTATCGTATTCGTCTTCAATTTCACCCACGATAATCTCTAGAATATCTTCAATGGTGACAAGACCCGATACGCCGCCGTATTCATCGACAACAATGGCCATGTGGTAGCGCTGTTGACGAAATTCTTTTAGCAGTACGTCAACCCGTTTACTCTCAGGGACAATGACCGCAGGGCGTAAAATATCTTTCAGGTTAAATTCTTTTTCTGCATTAAAAGCGAACGCAAGCAGGTCTTTTGCAAGCAAAATACCTTCGATGTGGTCTTTATCTTCACTAATAACAGGAAAACGGGAGTGGGCAGATTCAAGCATGAGAGGCAGGAATTCTTCTACCTTCTTCTCAACATCTATGGTGGTCATTTGAGCGCGAGGGATCATGATATCCCTTACTCGCATTTCATTTACCCCAATTACCCCTTCAATCATTTCACGGGTTTGTGGGTCTATGATGTCATTCTGTTCAGCATCGGTAATAACCGATACTAACTCTTCTTTACTTCTCGGCTCGCCAGAAATCGAATTTTTTAGTTTATCTAACCAACTCTTGCCTGATGAGCCGTTGGTAGAGTGAGGATTATCGTCGCTCATAATGTCCGTTTAATTGTTAGTTCAACGCCAACGTTAAAATGGTTCGTGCTGGGCGTCAATGTTTTATTGTTATCAAGTGTTAAATGCTATATATAACAATGGTTTGTGATGACTTTTACTCGTCAGCGTCGTAGGGGTTATCAATGCCTAATTGGGCAAGAATATCAATCTCTTTACCTTCCATTTCCTCGGCTTCTGCATCGTCTATATGGTCATATCCCATTAAATGCAAGAGGCCGTGGACTGTCATATGTGCGTAGTGATCGCTTACTTGCTTATCCTGCTCTTCAGCTTCACGGCTGATAACGGGCGCACAAATAACTAAATCGCCAAGCAGGTTAACTTCAATACCTGGCGGCGCTTCAAAAGGAAAAGATAATACATTAGTAGGTTTGTGTTTACCGCGATATTCACTGTTCAAGCTTTGGCTTTCCGCTTCATCGGTAAAGCGAATAGTGACTTCTTGATCACTTAAACCTTCGTACTTAAGAACAGCATTGGCCCATAACTCAAGCTCTGCAGGCGAAGGGATGTCAATTGAAATGACCTCTTCACCTTCGAATGCTTGTTGTACATCAATAATAGCGGTCACGATGCGCTATCGCCTTTTGCGGGCGACGCGTTAGACTGGTTTTGCGCTGACTGCGCAGACGCATTAGCTTGCGCGTCTTGGGCGGTTTGCTCACGCTGAAGTTGCAAAGCTTCCTCTTTACGCGCTTTGCGAAGACGCTCTTGTTCCGCGTCGTGAACCTCGTAAGCACGCACAATGCGAGCAACTACAGGGTGTCGTACCACGTCCTCTGCATGAAAGAAATTGAACGATATATCGTTCACTTCGCTTAATACTTCGATGGCATGGCGCAGGCCTGATTTCGCGCCACGAGGTAAATCTACCTGTGTGATGTCACCGGTGATCACCGCTTTCGAATTAAAGCCGATACGGGTTAAGAACATTTTCATTTGCTCTACCGTGGTGTTTTGGCTTTCATCCAGAATAATAAAGGCATCGTTAAGTGTACGGCCACGCATGTAAGCCAGCGGAGCCACTTCAATTACATTGCGCTCCATAAGCTTTTCAACTTTCTCGAAGCCCAGCATTTCAAATAGGGCGTCGTAAAGAGGGCGTAAGTACGGGTCGACCTTTTGCGATAAATCGCCGGGTAAGAAACCTAATTTTTCACCAGCTTCCACCGCAGGGCGGGTAAGCAATATGCGGCGTATCTCTTGGCGTTCTAGCGCGTCTACTGCCGCAGCTACTGCGAGATAGGTTTTACCTGTACCCGCAGGGCCAATACCAAAGGTAATGTCGTGGTTAACAATGTTCGCCACGTATTGCGCCTGGTTGGGGTTGCGCGGCTTAATCACGCCGCGCTTAGTTTTGATATTCACTTCTTTGCCATAGCCACCGGTTGCGTCTTTCTCAATAACCCGGGCTTCTTGAATGGCTAAGTGAACTTGTTCTGCTTCAAGCTCTGGAATACGGCCTTTAATCGGCTGTGTTTCTATATAAAGAAGCTTAAGTAATTCACTAGCACTTTTTATTTGCTGCGGTTCACCCAACACCTTGAACGCGTTATTTCGGTAGGTAATTTCTACGCCTAGCCTGCGCTCTATCTGTTTGATGTTATCGTCAAAGGGGCCACACAAACTCGCCAAACGCTTACTATCTGACGGTTCTAAATCAAATTCGTTACTAACCAATGTACTCAAGCTACTTTTATCCTCGCTTTAAATGTATTTAGGCTGGGCTAAATTGACCCACGCCAAGCTCATCGGGCATATCTGCCTGATGCTTTGCCATAATAGATTGGGGCGAAACGGCAACACGCAAGCCCATCTCACTCTCTCTGCGCACAACTTCACCACGTAGTGAGTTGGTAAACACGTCGGTGATGTTTACATCAACGAATTCGCCAATCATGTCAGGTGTGCCTTCAAAGTTTACCACCCGGTTATTTTCAGTACGTCCAGAAAGCTCCATTGGGTTTTTCTTTGACGGACCTTCAACCAGAATACGCTGCTCTGTACCTACCATGTGACGAGCAATGCGCAATGCTTGTTGCGTAATACGCTGCTGTAGAAGGTGAAGACGCTGCTTTTTGGTCTCTTCCGTTACATCGTCGACAGCATCAGCCGCTGGTGTACCAGGGCGGGCACTATAAATGAAGCTGAAGCTAAGATCGTAATCAACGGCCTGAATCAAATCCATGGTGGCTTCAAAGTCAGCATCGGTTTCACCAGGGAACCCAATGATAAAGTCGCTCGACAAACTAATGTTCGGGCGAATCTTTTTCAGCTTACGCATTTTAGATTTGTATTCTAATGCCGTATGACCGCGCTTCATAAGGTTCAATATGCGGTCTGAGCCACTTTGAACCGGTAGGTGAAGGTGGTCAACAAGCTCTGGAATTGAGGCGTACGCATCTATGATGTCGTCGGTGAATTCAACCGGGTGCGACGTGGTGTAGCGAATGCGGTCGATACCGTCGATAGCTGCAACGAGTTCAAGTAACTCAGAGAAACGACAAATCGTACCGTCGTAGTTTTCACCGCGGTATGCATTTACGTTTTGACCAAGAAGGTTTACTTCACGTACGCCTTGGCCAGCAAGCTGTGCAATTTCAAGCAATACGTCATCAACAGGGCGGCTTACCTCTTCACCACGGGTGTAAGGTACTACGCAGAATGTACAGTATTTTGAACAGCCTTCCATAATGGAAACGAACGCCGTTGGCCCTTCAGCGCGCGGCTCAGGCAGGCGATCAAACTTTTCAATTTCAGGGAAGCTCACGTCAATCACTGACTTTGCGCCGCCTTTAAGTTCGTTAATCATTTCAGGCAAGCGGTGTAGTGTTTGCGGGCCGAAAACCAAGTCTACGAATGGCGCGCGCTGACGAATAGTGTCGCCTTCTTGTGAGGCTACACAGCCACCTACACCAATAATAAGTTCTGGCTTATCTTGCTTGAGGGTTTTCCAACGGCCAAGTTGATGAAACACTTTTTCCTGCGCTTTTTCGCGGATAGAGCAGGTGTTAAGCAAAATAACGTCGGCTTCTTCAGCACTTTGTGCAGCGCTAAAGCCGTGTGTTGAGTCTAGTAAGTCTGCCATTTTCTCCGAGTCGTACTCGTTCATTTGGCAGCCCCAGGTTTTGATATACAGCTTTTTAGTCATAACAACTATTCGATAACCTGTTAGTGTTCTTGTAAGTGAATGCAGTTTTACGTGGGTAAAGACAAAAGCATCTGCCCATGTGTTCTTAATCGGGCACATCAAAATAGCCCGCAAAAAACAACTAACAATGTCAGTTACAAGAAGATGTTCAAAATAGCCGCATATTTTACCTGTTATGTATGCATATTCCCAGTGTATTGCGACGATTAGTGAATTTTTGATCTAACGCTATGATCTACCTCTAAACGGTATGACGTTTTACTTCACAGGGCTTGGTATTTTACGACATAATGCAAGTGCGTGTTTTAAGGAGAGTAAATGGTCGATTTCTGTATAAATGGCGGTGGAATGGTGGGGGCTGCGCTGGCGCTAGGCCTTGCACAGCAGCACTACAAGGTAGTGGTTATAGAGCCTCACTTGCCTAAGCCTTTTCACCACGGTGATGGACCTGACCTGCGGGTATCGGCAATAAGCGAGGCTTCCGTTACGCTTTTAAAAGCACTGGGCGCCTGGGAGCATATTGCCGCTATGCGTGTAAAGCCGTATACGGGCCTTAGCGTGTGGGACGACCCTGCGCATCGAACAGACTTCACCGCACAAAGTATCGATATGCCCCAGCTTGGCTACTTTGTAGAAAACCGATTGTTGCAACTAGGTTGCCACGAAGCACTAAAACAGTATGAGAATGTTGAGCTTATTAGTGGCCAAACGGTGCAAGACATTCTGTTAGCCAATACTGCTACCGTTAACCTATCGAACGGCAGAACTATCGAGGCGAATTGGCTTATTGGTGCTGATGGTGCAAACTCTCAGGTAAGACAAGCGGCCGGTATCGGCACCACAGGTTGGCAGTATGCCCAACAGGCAATGGGTATCACAATCAAAATGGAAAAGCCTGTAGAACCTGTGACCTGGCAGCAGTTTACCTCAAGCGGCCCAAAAGCGTTTTTGCCTATGTTCGACAACTATGCCTCGCTTGTGTGGTACGACTCGCCCGACGAACTCAAACGCATAAAAAGTTTAAAAGCGAGCCAACTTGAGAGTGAAATTCTTAACACTTTTCCTGATGAACTCACTAAAAATGACAACAGCTTTTCTGTTGTAGACAAAGCGGTTTTTCCGCTTACTCGTTCTCATGCTAAACACTATGTTAAAGGCTGCTGTGTGTTAATCGGTGATGCAGCGCACACCATTAATCCATTGGCTGGGCAGGGCGTGAACTTAGGGTTTAAAGATATAGAGGCGTTTTTATCTGTTACCGCTAAGGTTAATGCCAGCCACAGCACTGGTGTGCTGTCGCTAACGGATAACCTATTTTTGCAAATGCTTGTAGGCGACTATGAAAGGCCACGAAAGCGAGATAACGTGGTAATGATGAGCGCAATGGATGGGTTTTATACCTTGTTTAGCAACGATATTGCCCCCATTAAATGGGTAAGAAACCAGCTGCTTTCTGTGGCGCAGCGCATCGAGCCTGCTAAACATCAAGTGCTTAAATATGCGATAGGGTTACGATAATGGAAGTATTAATTTTACTGGCGGTGTTGTTTGGTGCACTGGCATTAATTATACCGCTAATAGAGCGCTCTAAAATGCGTATAAGTAGTGAAGATGCGGCTAAATGGGCGAAGTGGATTTGGCCGTTGATGGGAATACTGCTTATTGCGCAATTATTGCGTTTGTTGTTCTCTTAAAAGCCTTTGCTTAGATTTGAAAAAGCACAAAATCATTTCACTTGTTTAAGCTAACCCAGCTCATAATTAAAAAAGGTTCAAAGGAATGACCGTACAATTCTCGCAAGGGTTCTCTAATCAATGCCCGTTGGTTAGTTTAAAAGGCTATAGCCTTTATTATATTTGGCAAGGGCACCCATTCGACGAAGGTGAGAAAAACTTTTATCAGTTGAAGAGTACACCTGACCCCGAAAAGGTTGAGGTGATGTCTGCCTGTTGGGATGGCTATGCGGGCAGTTACCAGCTAAACGCTGAAGGAAGGCTTATTCTTACTCAGTTTTATTATTTTCTGCCCGACGGTTTGGGGGAATCCGATGCCCTACTTGAGGAGCTGCACGGCGACTTTTACTTAGAGTTTAGAACCCACTTTGAAGGTGATCAATTATACGTCCCCTTTGTTGATGGTAACGTGATTATTGAACAAGAACAGTGGGTTGAAATTAAGCGAACCCGAGTTGATTCAAAAGCTAACAATAATAACCTTTTCGCTTGGTTAAAGAGAGTTATTCCAAGTCGCATGTTTGATTAAACCATATTCTATGCAACGGCTTTTAAAGCACTCGTTGTGAAAATACGCTGTTTCAGCGCCTTTGAGCCGTCATTCACATTAACGCGTTTTTTGAGGCCATTGCCCTTTTAAGTCGATCATTACTTTGTCGATCATTTGAATAGTGGCTTTATTTTCGTCTTGCATTAAGGCGAACGCACGCAAACCCACGAATTGATTTTGAAGCCAGTCCGCAGCTAATGTAGTTGGCGTATGTGCAGGCAATTCACCGTTTTCGATACAGGCTTCAATAATATCGCTAAAGCCAGCCTTAAGGGTCTGCATACTATCAAGCACCGCTTTTTTGGCGACATCACCAATGATATCTAATTCTGCAATAGACTTTACTAGCAAGCATTGGCGCATATAGCGCTGCTCATTAGGCACAGTCAATGCTGTTTCAAAAAAGCAATAAAGCGCATTTAAAGGCGATTCTGCTTCTTTCACCTGCTTTAATCGCTTTGCGCTGTTCTCTGCATAGCGTTCCACAACAAGCTTGAACAATCCTTCTTTACTTTGAAAGCGCGCGTAGATACTACCGGGGCGCATGTCTAATGCCTGTTGGATATCACGCATACCCGCAGCTTGAAAGCCTCGCTGCCAAAAAAGTGTGGTCGCTTTTTCGATTATTTCATCGTGGTCATATTTCATTGCTGCATACCTTATACGTGAATACTTTGAACATGTGTTCAATTATCGCTTGAACGATCGTTCAAGTAAACCTATTATTAATGTCATACCAAAGAGGTAAGAGTAACCAGAAGGGTTATTTAAGTTTCTAGTCACATCAATAGGAGAGTGATATGAGCGATTTTACATTACATACGAAAGACACGGCACCGGAGGCGGCAAAGCCACTCATTGATAACTCGGTAAGTGCATTTGGCATGCTGCCCAACCTACATGCCGTCATGGCAGAGGCGCCTACATTGCTAGAAGGCTACCAAGTACTGCACAAGCTAGCGCAAGAAACATCGTTCAGCGCAGATGAACTTACCGTAGTATGGCAGTCAATTAACGTTGAACATGCATGTCACTACTGTGTACCGGCGCATACAGGTATTGCAAAAAGTATGAATGTAAGTGATACGCTAATTGAGGAGCTCCGTAACGATGAAGTTCTTTCAGATAGCAAACTCAACACGTTAAAAGAAACCGTACTCGCGGTAACGCGTGGTCGTGGTAATGTTGAAGAAACTCAGCTTAAGGCATTCTATGATGCTGGGTATGCGCACAAACAGCTGTTAGAAATTATCTTGGTATTGGCGCAAAAAGTGATGAGTAACTACACGAATCACCTAGCTGAAACGCCAGTAGACGAGCCGTTTAAAAAGTTTGAATGGTCGCCAAAGTAAGGCTTAATTCACTGACGTGAACCAGACAATTAGCGAAATGTGCAAAACGGAAGCCTCGGCTTCCGTTTTCTTTGTGAGGCTAATTGAAGCTGTTCGCTAAGTGCTTCAGCGGTATTTGCCGCTATTGCTGCATCGTAACCCTGGCTCTCTAAAAGGGTTTTCAAATCTTGGCTGGAGCGATTCTCTGAATGTTTAACAAGTGCGATGCCTTCGATTAAACATGAAAGGTGTGCGAAAGACTGTGTATCAATCATGGTACTTCTTCTAATCATCTGTTGGTAAACGCGTTCAATTGTGACAATCGAACAAGTCAATGCAATTAATATTCTATGACCTTTTTATGACAAACTTTAGCAAAGGGATCAGCGGTCACTTGAATTGTATATACAAAAGCTATACATTAGTTAAACGGATGAAGTCGTTTTGGCCTATAAGGGCGCTACATGTCTGAGAAAAACAACAAAAAGAAGAAAAAGAATAGTCAAATGATTATTCGGATTAACGATGAAGAGCGCGCTCAGTTTATTGAACTCTGCGAAGCGCTTGATACGTCTGCCGCTCGAGAAGTTAGGCGCTTCATCCGCGAGTTCATCGAAAAACACGATGGGCTCTAAGTGCTGCTATTGGCAGTAAAACACTACGAAAGAACAATAAATCGAAAGGATAGTTATTATGGCTAAGAAAAAAGAGCTAAAAAAAGAAATCAAAGCAACTAAAGCTAAAATCTCTAAGCAGGAAGGCAAGCTTAAAAAGTTAAAAAAGAAGCTTAAAAAAGCGTAAGCTTTTTGGCAGAGCCTCTACTCATTAGGCGCGGCAAATAGTTGTTTGTCGCTCCTATTAACACCAGCCTTAATTACCGTCGAGCTACACTCGCAATTAAAATATGCGGTACTTAAGCGCTAAGCGAACCGTTTTGTTAGTTTATACCTCCTCATCCTCTAGATTCTGCATATTGTCGAATTTACACTTTTATTACTACTTTAGTATTGTATAGCCCCGCTATTTTGTGCTTAACTCAGCGCATAAACCCCGTTGGTTTCACGTCTATAAAAATAAGTCTTGTAGTTCAAACAAGCGTTTAGCATTAACCCTAAATTAAACGAGAAAGAAGAAGCACTTGGTAAGTGCGCTCTAAAGCGCTTGCCATAAGCGAAATTCTCTTCCTTGAAGTAAACACATAAAATTCAGGAACATCACAATGCAACAGGCTAAAATTAACGCTTCTGTTTTTAAGCTTTCCTTAATTGCTTCTGCAATCGCCGGAATATCTTTTTCTAGCGCGTCTTTTGCTCAAGAGCAAACCGCTATCGATGAGCAGGATGTTGAACAAATCCAAATTGTAGGTTCACGTCGAGTAGGGCGTACCGTCAATGATTCCCCGGTACCTATCGATATTATCGACGCTTCATCTATTGAGGCGACAGGCTTAACTGAAACCAACATGATCCTTAACCAGTTACTGCCAAGCTTTAACTTTCCGCAGCCTTCAGTTACCGATGGTACGGACCACGTGCGCCCAGCTCAGCTTCGCGGTTTAGCCCCCGATCACACCCTTGTACTGGTCAATGGTAAGCGTCGTCACACATCTGCGCTACTTAACCTAAACGGCTCGGTGGGTCGCGGATCATCAGCGGTAGATTTAAACGCTATTCCAGCTAATGCCATCAAACGAATTGAAGTATTGCGTGACGGTGCAGCAGCTCAGTACGGGTCTGACGCTATTGCGGGCGTTATCAATATTGTGCTTAAAGATGCTGCAGAAGGCGGTGAAGTATCGGCAACCTACGGTGCTAACGTTACTACAATGGACGGCGTGCCAAACCTTGAAAATGTTGCTATTGACGCTAACGGCGACCTAGCGTTCACCGAAGGAAGTGACCGAGAGGTAACCGACGGCCAAACCTTTACCCTTCGTGGAAACGTGGGTTTTGAGTGGGGCGACGATGGCTTTGTAAATGTTTCAGGTGAATATCGCGACCGCGGCCAAGCAAATCGTGCCGACTACGATCAGCGAGAAAACTATGCTCGTGATGCAGAAGGCAACCTCGACCCACGTGAACTCACAGTAAATCGCTATAATCACGTATACGGTAATGGTGAGGTAGAAGACTACGCGCTGTTTATTAATGCGGGTAAAGCACTTACCGATAGCGTCGAGTTTTACACTACAGCAGGCTACAGCACCCGTGACTCGCTAGGCAGTGGTTTCTATCGCCGTGCACAAGACTCGCGCAACATTGTTGAAATTTACCCTGACGGCTTCTTACCTGCTATTCAGACCGACATCACAGATATGTCGCTTATCGCCGGAATTAAAGGCTACGGTGATGTATGGAATTATGACCTATCAGTTACGCACGGCGGTAACGAGCTAGAGTACGGTGTTGTTAACACGCTAAATACATCCCTTGGCCCAACAAGTCAGACTGAGTTTGACGCGGGTACCCTTGAGTACGATACGACTATCATTAATGCAGACGCATCTCGTCTGGTCGATACAGGGCTGTTTTACAGCGAAATGAACTTTGCAATGGGCGCAGAATATCGCCACGAAGGTTATGATATTACAGCGGGTGAAGAGAACTCGTACATCCAAGGTACCTTCGGTCCAGGCGGAGCTGTGACCGACCCCGTTGACGGGCCGTTTGGTGCAGCTGGCTCTCAAGTGTTCCCCGGTTTTACACCAGAGTCGGCCGGTGACAACAGCCGTCACAACTATAGCTTCTATGTAGACTTGGAAGCTGATGTGGTAGAGAACTGGAACGTTGCTGTTGCCGGTCGTTATGAAGATTATTCTGATTTTGGCAGCACGTTCAACTGGAAGATGTCGCACCGTGTAACCTTAAGCGATGCGTTTGCACTTCGCGCGTCGGTATCAACAGGCTTTAGAGCTCCGTCGCTTCAACAGCAGTTTTTCACCTCAATTGCTACCGTCTTTGTTGACGGCGAGCCAACTGAAACCGGGACCTTTGCACCTTCAAGCGATGTGGCACAGGCGCTGGGTAGCCCAGGTTTAGATGCAGAAGAGTCGGATAACTACAGCGCGGGCTTCACATATTCTCCAACGGCTGATTTTAACTTAACGGTAGATTTCTATCGCATCGATATTGATGACCGTATTGTACTGTCTAACAACCTATCGGGTGAAGCAATTGAAGCACTACTAGAAGGCACGGGTGCTAATCAGGCGCGTTTCTTCTTAAACGCCATAGATTCCCGTACCGAAGGTGTTGATATTGTGTCTACCTATACATTGAACACGGCAGATTACGGTGCGTTTAACTTTAACGCAGGTGCTAACTTTAACGACAATGAAGTAACCAGCGTAATTGATGCGCCTGAAGTGCTTCAAAATGCAGGCTTTGACCAAGACAACCTGTTCAGCGATGTTGAGCTTCGTCGTTTTGAAACGAGCTCGCCAGACAGTAAGTTAAACTTGGGCGTTACATGGAACTACGACCGTTACACCACTACGCTTCGCACCACACGCTATGGTGAAGTGGAAGATCCTTCTTCAATTGAAGCCCGCAACGAAATTCTTCCTTCGGAATGGATCACTGACTTGGATGTTCGTATAGCGTTGACAGAAGGGTTAACCGTATCGGTAGGTGCCAACAATGTATTCGATGTATACCCAGAGCCAACCCGAGATTTGGTAGACGATGTAACTACGTTCTCTCGTTTATTCTCATACTCAGGCTTCTCGCCTTACGGCTTCACAGGCCGTTTTGTATACGGCAAAGTTGCGTATCGCTTCTAACAATGCGGTAAAACACGGATAAAAACAAAAGGCAGGCTGACCTATTTGGCCTGCTTTTTTTGTTTAGCGCCAGTATGAAACACTTGCGTTTACCAAACCTATATCTTTCGTGCTGAAGCTAAGGTTAACGCAGCTATCATTTGAAACAGGGGCTGAAACAAGTCCGATTAGCTGTCTCTATCGAACGTCAATACACATCGGTGTGCATCAACTAGCGCAAAATCTTCTTTAGGAATGAAAGCATCATAATCACGCTGAAGCTTAACTTGTGCTTCTTTGCGAATTTTACTGCGGCGAATAGCGGTTACAAAATTGCGCATTTCATGATGGTTCGTGAGTTCAAGTTCAGGGACAGAAACCGGCGTACCGCTGTCGTCTTTGGCCACCATAGTAAAAAAGCTATTGTTGGTATGCTTCACTTCGTTGGTTTTTATGTTTTCCGTTGTTACTTTAATGCCCACCACTAACGATGTATTCCCAACATAGTGGACAGTAGCATCTAGATGCAGTAAATCGCCAACCTCAACGGGCTGTAAGAACTCTACGCCATCAACCGTAACGGTTACGCAATATGCGCCAGCATGCTTACTTGCACAAGCATAGGCCACTTTGTCCATTAAAGATAAAATGACGCCGCCATGCACTTTGCCACCAAAGTTAGCGAAGGAGGGCACCATAAGTTCTGTGAGTCGGGTTCTGGAAAATGCGACACTGCGTGCAGTCATAAACTACCTTATTAATCTTGAAAACGGGAGGAGACGTAGTCATATCAGAGCTATCAATTACACTATCACACTTTTTAAGGAATGGTTTTGTCACACACGCATTTTTACCAACCTAAAAACGGCCACGGTCTCGCACATGACCCGTTTAACGCCATCATTGCCCCGCGACCTATTGGTTGGATTTCGACAAGATCGAAAGACGGAATACTTAATCTCGCGCCTTACAGCTTTTTTAACGCGCTAAACTATACGCCACCGATTATTGGTTTTTCAGTGGTAGGCAGCAAAAAAGATTCGCTAATCAACGTACAGGAAACCGGTGAGTTTTGCTGGAATCTGGTATCGGAAGATTTGGTTAATGCGATGAACACAACCAGTAAGCCTCTGGCCCCAGAGGAGAGCGAGTTCGACCATGCAGGGCTTCAGACTGTAGACAGTGAAATAGTGCAGGTTCCACGCGTAAAAGACAGCAAAGTTAGTATGGAATGCAAGCTTACTGATGTGGTACAGCTAAAATCAGCCTCAGGCGATGACGTGAATAGCTGGTTTATTATGGGCGAGGTAGTGGGCGTTCATATTGACAAATCGCTTATCGAAAACGGCGTTTACAGCACGCTTAAAAGCGCGCCTGTGAGCCGTGGTGGAGGGAAGGGAGATTACTATACGATTTCTCAAGAAAACTTCTTTGAAATGCTAAGACCTGAGTAGTGGTCCTTAATAAAAGAGCGATAACGCGCCAATACCAATCGGTGACCTAAATGTTAAATATGAACTTTGATGAACGCCTAGCTATTAATACGCAGAAGCAAGAGTGGCAGCCGTCGCCGTCCGCTACGGTTTGGCGCAAGCCATTGGAGCGAGAAGCTAAGGAGTCGGGACACACGACTAGCGTTGTGAGATATGAGCCGGGCGCTAGCTTTAAACAGCATAGCCATCCCTATGGTGAGGAGATTCTCGTATTAGAAGGCGTTTTTTCCGACGAGCACGGTGATTATCCGGCAGGGACGTACCTGCGTAATCCGCCGGGCAGTAAACACAGCCCGTTTAGTAAAGAAGGTTGCGTGATCTTGGTTAAACTCAATCAGTTCGATAAGCGGGATTTAAGCGAAGTTAGGGTAAACACTAAAACGGCAGAATGGCTGCAAGGGCAGGGCGGTCTACAGGTGATGCCGCTCCACAATTTTGAGCATGAACATGTAGCGCTGGTCAAGTGGCCAGTCGGAGAAGTATTTAAACCTCATAGGCATTTTGGTGGTGAAGAGATTTTTGTGTTGTCTGGAACCTTTAAGGACGAGCACGGCGAGTACCCTAAAGGCAGCTGGATTCGAAACCCGCATATGAGCCAGCATCATCCATACGTTGATGAAGAAACAATCATCTGGGTTAAGACAGGGCATTTGCCAGTGGCGTTGTAGGGTATCAATGAAATAGGGCTTGAAAAGACGAAGATTAATGTTTAACTTTTCGTGTTGAATCAGCAGAAAAATCGAGCATTCTTACCGTTTAAAAACATGGATAGTTTTAGTTGTCGCGTTTTGGATAAAGTTAAGTAAGTTTACCTCTCTAAAGCATTGCCTCTTCTATTTTTCCGATGTTCTTATAAAGCATGCTCATAATTACGAGTGTAATATGAACAGCATAGTTAGCCTTATCAAACATAGTGCGGTTGCCGTCGTCACTTTATCGGTATTATCAGCATGCGGAGGGGGAGGCGGAGATTCCTCATCCCCTTCACCTACCCCTGTAACACCTACCAATCCAACCCCTCCTCCAAGCGGACTTTTTAGCAAGTATGATGGGCTTAAAAATGAAGCAGTAGTCGACAGCACTTCTGCTTATGATATTGCCTATTATGTAACGTCGGCTTTAGATACGTCTGTAATGTTAGTGCATGCAGACGAATTCCCTTATGCCCGTTTTGACCGAGTGTTAACGGATCACGAGCAACCGACAGGGGTAGACTGTGAGTCTGGAGAGTTAATTGTTGGCGAGTTAAAAAATGATACCTCTGAGGTTGAATACATAAACTGCGCTTTGGGGCCTTATACCTTCAATGGTAAAGGTGCGTTGTCTGTATCGTCTGTGTCTTCTAATGGCGAGTCGTTTGAGGGGCTCCTGTCATTTGATAGCCTAACCATCGACAATTCACGAATGGTTGCAACCTTCGAGGGTACGATTGAAGCATCTGTTGGTGAACAATACACAGAGTCAGCCACCGTAAACGGGCTGCTTACGTACGCGTCATCAGGTGTTACAGTATTTATTGATGACGTAGATGTCGACACGACGATTTCCGAAAATAACCCAGTGCTAGTGCCTGAAGGCAGAATCTACATTTCTCCTTATGGTTACGTTGATATTACGACTATGCAACCTGGCTCATTCACTTCACCGTCTCTTGCCCTCGCTATCACGGGCTCAAGCACACTTATAATCAAAGAAAAAGAAGAAGGGCTTGTCTCTGTTGGCCTTTTCAGCGATATCAATAATGCTGAAGAGCCTACACTTGTTATTCCTTTTTCTTTTATTGGTAATCAAAACTATTTAGATGCTGAAAATACGGCGCCACTTGTTAATGTGGCATCTACGTCACTTGAAGCTGACCGCAACGTTTTTATGTTATTAGACACAAGCGAAAGTAGTGATATTGATGATGACCTTCTTACTTTTCAGTGGAGCGTTCTATCGGCCCCTGAAGGTGCTAACGTCTCATTTCAAAATAACGGCTTTAACAATACTCGCGTAAGCTTTTCGCAGTCAGGTCAATATCAGCTTCAGGTTATCGCTTTTGATGGGAAGGTGGAGTCAGACCCTGTGACGGTGTCGGTTTATGTTAAACAAAGCCAACCACAAATAGAGCTAGCGAGCTTAGCGTCTAACCTGCAGGTGGGTGAAATATATTCAAATAATATTGAGATATTAAATGCCCAGGGGAACGGACCCTTCGAATTTAGGTTAGTTACCTCGCCGTTAGATATGCAAATAACCGATGACGGTAGCATTGAATGGAAAGCATTTGTGCCTAATTTTGGCTACCCGCTAGACGTTAACTTTGAAATAGAAGTGAGAAATCGCGATTATGCGACAAGGCTCAAACACACCCTTACAGTAGCTACCAACAGCACACCTGACCCTGTTGTAGAAAATTTAATTTCAGACGTCGACAATTATGAGGTTTTGGGAAACATTGCTGCCACAAGAGATGGCTATGCGGTAGGAAGTTTGAAAGGGGTATTTAGCTTAAATGAAGATAGAAGTACTTCATTCACTGAAAAAGCGGCTGCTGAACTAGAGCCTACCTTTATTTCTTTGTCGACCACATCTCTTGATACTTACGGTTGGGAAGTATTTGACTCTACGTTAGTGAGAAAAAGTTTTAACAGCAATGCAGTGTCAGAATACGCGATTAATGTGAATGGTAGCCCTCCAGAATTTGATTTTGTTAACGTGGCCGGTGTTGACTATGTCTTCGTAAGAGTGAACAGAGAGCTCTTCATTGTTGAACAAGACAGCATGGAGGAAGTGGCGCAACTAACCTTATGGGGCCTTGAGGGAAGCGGACGAATCAGAGGGCTGAGTGGTTATACTTGGCAGGAAAACAATTATATTGCGATGATTGTTGACGATCATCTCGTTATTTTACAAAAGACACCTGAAGGCTTTGAAGTTTTTAGAAAAGTTAAATATCCAACGGAGCAAGAGGTGTATCTTATCTCCGATGAGCCAGCTATTGTGAACGCATACGTTGATGATAGCCCCCTTGTATCCATCATGGTTAGAGAGAGAATTAACGTTAACAGCACCAACCCACAAGCGCTTCTTTTCAATCACATTTATAACGTTGTTGATGACAGCTTTGTTTCTGTTTACTCTGATTCAAGCATTGAAATCTCCAGAATGACATCAGCAAATCGCCTTGACTATTGTAGCGAGTTTTCTGATATAAAAGCTCACGGCGTGACATATGTCATTTCCCCTGAGTTTAACTTAACCGATGATCTGCAATATGATTCTAGCCAAGCTAAATCAAAAGTGTACGCATTAGATATGCATTCAGGCGAACTTATATGGGAGTCTGACTTCTTACTGGCAGACTCAGAAAGAGAAGCCAGTTTGAATAACAATATTTACTGTGATGAAGATAGTAATGGTAATGTCAGGTTAACCTTTGCTACCGGTAAGGTACTTTATCAAACTCATTAAAACTGCTTTATAGAAACAAGAAGGGGCATCAATGATGCCCCTTTTTTACTTTAAATGTTGGGTTAATCCCAAATACCGTCTTCTGATTTACCCTGTATTTCGCAGTCACCCGCTTTGTATTCCATGTTTGCGCCAGTGTCTTTTTTCTTGAAGTAATCCTTACTGATAGACACAATCGTAGGTGTCATCCACACAATGGCGATAATGTTAATTACTGTCATTAAGCCCAACGCCATATCGGCCATGGCCCATACTTGAGGCAGTGCTGCCTGAGCACCCCAATAAATCATACCTAAATAACCTATGGTATAAGCCGCACGGCCTATTTTGTTATCTAGCTTGAACATGTGCAGGTTACTCTCGCCATAGGCGTAGTTTGCGACTACTGAAGTGAAAGCAAACAAGCTAATGGCGGCTGCCACGAAGTCGGTACCACCTTCACCTAGGTGACTGCTCATGGCATCTTGTGTTAGGCGAATGCCTTCCATTTGATCAGAGCTTGAACCGCCCGCTAGCAGAATAATAAACGCCGTAGACGTACACAATATTAGTGTGTCTAAGAAAACACCTAGCATCTGAATGTAACCTTGCGATACCGGGTGGTTAGGGTTTGGAACCGCACTTGCCGCTGCGTGAGGTACTGAGCCGCTTCCAGCTTCGTTAGAGTAAAGGCCACGCTGAATACCATTTTTAATCGCGGCACCTAATGCACCGGCACCTGCTTCCTGTAAACCAAATGCTGATTTCACTATATCAAGCAGCATGGCCGGAAGTTCTGAAATATTGATAAAGGTAATAGCCAATGCCACAAGCACGTAGCCAATGCCCATAAACGGCACGACAAACTCAGCAAAGCGCGCAATGCCTCGTAAACCACCTACAACAATTAAGGCGGCGAGTGCAATAATGGCTAAGCCCACATATTCACTGGGAAACGAGTAAGCGTTGTTTAGTGCATCGGTAATAGTATTAGCTTGAACAGCACTAAAAACAAACCCGTAGCCAAAGAACAAACAAAGCGAGAAAGCGACAGCTAACCAGGTTTTATTGAGCCCTTGCTTGATGTAGTAAGCAGGGCCGCCACGGAACTCGCCGTTTTCGTCACGTACTTTGTATAGCTGGCCTAACACACTTTCAGCAAAACCAGTGGCCATACCTAGAAGGGCTATCATCCACATCCAAAAAATTGCGCCAGCGCCACCTAGTGATATAGCAACTGCAACGCCAGCTAAGTTACCGGTACCCACGCGAGCCGATAAACTGGTACACAAAGCTTGGAATGAACTTATGCCGTCTTTACTAGAGGTGTTACTGCCCTTCAGTAGGCTGAACATATGACCGAAGTGCCTAAGCTGCACACCACCAAGTTTTACGGTAAACCAGATACCACATGCAAGTAGCATGATTATAAGTACCTGGCCGTCTCCCCACAGAATATTGTTAACTAATGAAACGAATTCGTTTATCACGCACTTTCCTTCGTTATTGTTTTAATTATTGCTCGGCGTGTAAATATGAACTGAACATGACAGGTGCGTTGTCAGAACAAACGTAAGCTTTATGCAAAACGGTATTTGCTAAAACGTTGAGTATGCCGAGCTATATCGATAAAGCCCAATACTAGCACGACAATTAAATGATTGGACAATGAAAACGTACTGAAACTATGACGTTTTATGCTCGTATATAGAAAATTTATTCATTTAAAGGGGAAGGGAAAAGCAACGCTATAAAAGAATGCCAATATAAACAAAAAAACCGCTCAAAAGAGCGGTTTTTTCAAAAATATGGCTGGGGTAACAGGACTCGAACCTATGAATGGCGGGATCAAAACCCGCTGCCTTACCAACTTGGCTATACCCCAATTTGGTGCGGAAGGAGAGACTTGAACTCTCACGCCGTGAAGCACT
>NZ_JBQKUJ010000019.1:0-91877 GCF_054968525.1 Alteromonas sp. G5_S2_22_S1
CTGACCCCATTATTTGTGTGTTGTCAGTATTTCTAGACATTCTTATTCGATAAAAGCCTTAATAGAATCGACTTACTTTTAGCAATGTGCGGGTTTTTTGGTAAACTCTTGCGAATATCATTTTAGTCGAAGTAAATAGGACGAACTAATGGCCGTATTCGGTACAGTATTCATGCCACAAATGGCACTTGCTACCTTTGTCAACGATAAGTGGACTGACACCGAATTTGTCAGTGCAGACAGTATTTCACTTCACCCTGGTGCGCACGTGCTTCACTATTCAAGCACTTGTTTTGAAGGCTTAAAGGCATTTAAACACGAAGATGGCAGCATCAATATTTTTAGAATGGACAAAAATATTGAGCGTTTTGCGCAAAGTAGCCGTCTTTTAAATTTGCCTGAAATAGATAAAGCGCAAGTTGAAAAGATGATTATCGATATTGTCGCGAAATACGCTTCTGAGGTACCAGAGCCTCCAGGTTCTATGTATATCCGTCCTACGCATATCGGAACAGAAGCGTCTATTGGCAAAGCTGCAGCACCGTCAGCAGATTCAATGCTATACGTATTATTGTCTCCGGTCGGTGATTATTTTGCTGGCGGAGCCAAACCGCTTCGTTTGTTACTAGATGAAACTGGAATGCGCTGCGCTCCACATATGGGAATGGTGAAGAGCGGCGGTAATTATGCCAGTGCTTTACCACCTATCCTTAAAGCTCGTGCAGAAGTTCAGGCTGATCAAATACTGTTTTGTCCAAATGGCGATGTTCAAGAAACCGGTGCAGCAAATTTCTTACTGATTGACGGTGACGAGATTATTACGAAAGGGCTAGACTCAAGCTTCTTACACGGCGTGACTCGCGCAACGGTTCTTCAAATTGCTAAAGACCACGGTATGAAAGTAAGTGAGCGAGATATTACGGTAGATGAACTATTAGAACGTTCTGCAAAACCCAATACTGAAGCTGCGCTGTCTGGTACTGCGGCTGTACTAACACCAGTAGGTACGTTTATTCACAATAATAAAGAGTATCAGGTTGGTAACGGTGAAGCTGGTCCTGTAACGATGAAACTTAGACAAGCGTTAAATGATATCCAATGGGGTAAAGCTGAAGATACCCACAATTGGTTAGTAAAAGTGCCAAACTAGTCTAAACGGACACCCATAAAAAAGCCTGCTTAAGCAGGCTTTTTAGTATTTAAAAGGTTTAAGCTTATTTGGCTTGGCCTTGTTTAGCTACTGCATCCATCATTGCTTTAATAGCATCTGCGTCGCCAAGATACTCTTTTGAGATTGGCTTAAGGTTTTCGTCAAGTTCATAAACTAGCGGTACACCCGTTGGGATATTCAAGCTTAGTACTTCGTCGTCTGACATACCGTCTAGGTATTTGACAAGCGCACGAAGGCTGTTTCCGTGTGCTGCGATAATAACACGCTTACCCGCTTGAATGTCTGGACGAATTACATCGTGCCAGTAAGGCAGTACACGCTCGATAGTCAGCTTAAGACTTTCACCGCGAGGTAAAATGTCGGCATCAACGTTGTTATAACGAGGGTCGTGACCAGGGAAGTGTTCGCTTTCATCTTCAACTGCTGGCGGTGGAATATCGAAGCTACGACGCCAAATTTTCACTTGTTCTTCGCCGTGCTTAGCAGCAGTTTCAGCTTTATCTAAACCAGTAAGCGCACCGTAGTGACGCTCATTTAAGCGCCAGTGACGCTCAACGGGTAGGTAGTGTTGACCCATTTCTTCAAGCGCAATGTTAAGCGTTTTAATTGCACGAAGTAGTACAGACGTATAAGCCTGATCAAATGTAAATCCAGCATCTTTAAGAAGCTGACCTGCGGTCTTTGCTTGCGCTACACCAGTGTCGGTCAAGTCAACGTCGTGCCAGCCCGTGAAACGGTTTTCCAAGTTCCACTGACTTTCTCCATGACGAATAAGTACCAATTTATACATAGTTGGGTTACCTGCGGCGTTAGAGTGAAATAGTCTGAGATAATTCCAGAAGTTGGACGTTCAGACGTATATTTAAAAAACTGCCGTTATCATCCTTGATTGGCGCTTAAAAATCCAGTTTCGACTATCACAAAATCGCAGGTAAGATGTGTCTATTGAGCAGAACCTCGTATATAGTCAAATAAACCGCGTTAGGTCGGGGTGGGCTACTTTTATCCATTCTTGTATAGATGGCTCTTCAATGAAACTAAAATCTTCAAAATCAAAGCCCGGGGCTACCGAACATCCCACGAGTGAGTAGTCGCCCATAGTCGCAGCAGCTTGAAAATTCCCCGCTTTTACAACTTCCGCATACTCGTTATTCTGCCCTCCTATGTGGCGTTCCCAAATTTGTTGATTCTCGAGTTGGAACAACTGCAAAGGCGCACCCTCATAGTGATTCCAAACTTCATCATGTAATACTCGATGAAATCGACTTACTTGGCCTTTTAGCAATAGAAAATAAATATGAGTAAGGGCCGGACGGCTTTCGTTGTGCACGTAGGAACTTGTACGGTTGTCAGAACGAAATACCTGACGGTAAAACCCTCCTTCTGGGTGCGGTTCTAAGTTGTACTTCTTAACTAGTGGATGTGTCATGTTAGCGTCGTTATTTTTTTTAATTGGTATGGGCTTTCCCAGTACAAGTCTATTGGAAAAGTATTTAGCGAACTTGCTCATTTGGTTGTCTTGCAAGCATAACCCTTGGTGATATATAAAAAAACATAAATGTTGCGAGTTTGTTAAGTTGTCACTGCTGATCAAGCTAATTGATGTTGAAAGTGTAGGCTTATTGACTGCCGATAACTGATAAACAGAAACCTGCTAAACCGAGTAGCTAAGAAAATTACTTCGTTTAATCAAGCAAAGGTAGTGTATTGCGTTCAGTAAACCGGAACATGTCAATGTTAGGTGAACTTTTTTTCATGTTGCAACCGTACAAATTGTCAAATAAAGGCGAGATAGTGACAACACTTTTATCGCTGATGGCGCAATCGCTAAGAAGCGTCAAATAATTCATGAACAGGCAAAGAAGGATGGAGAGCGTATGACATATAAGTCTTTTTCGCAGCTTGAAGTAAACGGTAAAAACTTCAAGGCGGTTAATTTTGACGGTATAGGCAGTAAATATGCGCTCGACAGGCTTCCGTTTTGTATCAAGATTTTATTAGAAAACTTGATTCGTCACGAGGACGAAGAGTTTGTTAGTAGTGCCGATATAGAAGAAGTGGCTAAGTGGGACACTGATAATCACGTTGATCATGAGGTGTCATTTGTACCTGCACGCGTCATCCTACAAGACTTTACCGGAGTTCCAGCCATTGTAGATTTGGCGGCAATGCGCGATGCGGTAAACCGTTTAGGTGGCGATGCACAAGCGATTAACCCACTGAACCCAGTGGAACTGGTTATCGACCACTCGGTAATGGTCGACCATTTCGCAGAAGAAAATGCACTTGAAAAAAATACCGATATTGAAATTCAGCGAAATAAAGAACGTTACCAATTTCTGAAATGGGGACAATCCAGCTTTGATAATTTCAAGGTAGTGCCCCCGGGCCGAGGCATTGTTCACCAAGTTAATTTAGAATACCTAGCTCGCTGCGCGTTCACCAAAAAACAGGATAGCGAAACCTTGGTTTATCCGGACACCTTGGTTGGAACAGATTCTCATACCACTATGATCAATGGTCTTGGCGTATTAGGCTGGGGTGTGGGTGGCATAGAAGCGGAAGCAGCAATGTTGGGGCAACCCGTGACCATGTTGCTGCCTAAAGTCGTTGGCTTTAGATTATCAGGTAAGCTACCTGCTGGCGTAACGGCCACTGATATGGTTCTCACCATCACGCAGCAGTTACGAGAGCATGGTGTAGTGGGCAAGTTTGTAGAATTTTTCGGCCCCGGCCTTAAACATTTAACTACAGCTGACCGAGCGACTATCGCGAATATGGCGCCAGAGTACGGTGCAACCTGCGGTATCTTCCCCATTGATGACGTAGCCCTAGATTACCTGCGTTTAACCGGTAGGGACGAAGACCAAATTGCCCTGGTAGAAGAGTATGCTAAGTTTAGCCAATTGTGGCATGACGACCATTCAAAAGATGCTCAGTATCACGAAACCCTTGAATTAAACTTAGATGAGGTTGTGCCTTCACTTGCTGGCCCTAAACGCCCTCAGGATAGAATTGCATTAGACAAAGCGGCAGAGGCATTTAATGAATGGCATCGCTCGCAAATTGACGTAAAAGTTTTAGATGAAGAAACGGATCTTATTGCCGAAGCCGGACTAGGTACCTCGGATGATGTGGATGAAGATCACGATTCTTTCGTGGAATTCAGGGGAAGCAAGTTTAACTTAGAAGATGGTGCGATTGTTATTGCAGCAATCACTAGTTGTACGAATACCTCAAACCCTTCAGTGCTGGTTGGTGCCGGTCTACTTGCTAAAAAAGCTGCTGAAAAGGGATTAACGCGGAAGCCTTGGGTAAAAACCTCATTAGCACCTGGTTCGCAGGTAGTAACTCAATATTTAGAAGATGCAGGTTTGATGGACCCATTAGAGTCTTTAGGATTCAATTTGGTCGGTTACGGATGTACAACGTGTATCGGTAACTCTGGGCCGCTTCCTGACGCCATCACCGACGCGATTAGAAAAGCGAAGCTTACAGTAACGTCTGTACTTTCTGGCAACCGCAATTTTGAAGGTCGGATTCATCCAGATGTAGCGGCAAACTACTTAGCTTCTCCACCGCTTGTGGTAGTTTATGCACTTGCAGGTAATATGAATATCGATATTACCAAGGAGCCTCTTGGTCAAGCTAGCGATGGTGCGCCAGTTTATTTAAAAGATATTTGGCCAACTGAAGATGAAATTCAACAGTATATTGCGAAAAACGTGACAGGCGATTTATTTAAAGAAAAATATGCTGACGTGTTTAAAGGTAGTGGTGAATGGAATGAGCTAGAAGTTAGCAAAACGTCTGTGTACGACTGGCCAGAATCTACCTATATTAAACATCCGCCTTTCTTTGAAGTTATGGAGAAAGAGCCTGAAGCACTAACGGCAATCGAGAACGCGCGATGCCTGGTTAAAGTGGGAGACTCTATTACCACTGACCATATTTCGCCCGCCGGTGCTATTGCCAAAGACAGTCCTGCAGGTGAATATTTACAGGCTCAAGGCGTGTCGCCGAAGGACTTTAACTCGTATGGCTCTCGACGAGGAAATCATGAAGTTATGATGCGTGGTACCTTCGCCAATGTACGTCTTAAAAATCAACTCGCACCTGGTACAAGAGGCAGCGCAACGACGCACTTCCCAAGTGGCGATAGTATGTCAATCTTCCATGCTGCTATGCGTTATAAAGATGACGGCGTGCCAGCCGTTGTAATTGGCGGCAAAGAATATGGTACGGGGTCTAGCCGCGACTGGGCGGCGAAAGGCCCATCACTCATGGGCGTAAAAGCAGTATTAGCGGAAAGCTACGAACGAATTCACCGCTCGAACTTAATTGGAATGGGAATATTACCACTTCAATTTAAAGAAGGAGAAAGCGCAAGTACTTTAGCGCTTAAGGGTAACGAGTCTTTTTCAGTTGGCGCAGTGGAGCGTGGTCAATCGGAGGTAGAAGTTAAGGCGGTCACTGATGACGGTGAAACAACGGCCTTTATGATGGATATCAGAATTGATACATCAAACGAGTTTACTTACTTCGAGAACGGCGGAATTCTGCACTACGTGATTAGGGAATACTTGAAGAAGTAGAAAAGTAGCTTAAACATTAATTAAAGCGACGACTCGAAAATCGAGGCGTCGCTTTTTATATGTATTAGTAATAACGTTTTTCGCAAATGATCTCTTTGATGTTAGAACCAATAGCGGCGCGCTTTTCACAGCGTAAGTCCTGAGCTTTTGCACCATATAGAGAGATGTATTCGTCTACATAGGGCTGTAGAGCAGTAATGTAGTCCTCAGGAAGGGCTTTTTTAATTTGACGGTATGAACGATTCCATTCAGCCGTTTTTTGTTCCATCGCTACGCTCAACCATAGCCAACCTTCCTCATAGTTAACAGGCGTTCCCCACCCTTGAAAGTACATCTGCGCTAGATAATATTGACCTTCTTTGTTACCCATCTTTGCTGACGCGGTTAGCTTCTTTAATGCTTTTTCGTACTTTTGCGCTTTTAACGCATGAAGACCTAATTCTAACGTTGATAGGTATTCTGCTTTCCAGATGTGATTCTTCGTTTTACTTTGTGCCAGCGTAGAGCCTGAAAACGTTAAACACGAGATAGTTACAGCGAGAGTAATAAGCTTTTTCATTGGGTATCCCTTCCTTTTTTATCTATATATATACTGTATTTTGCACAATATGTGAACCGTGCGAAAGTACAGTTTTTAGCGGTGCACAGCTAGTGGGCAAACTCGCAGCCACACTAACTAGCTAGCTAATAAGTGTGGTTTATTCTCCACCAACAATTTGAACTTGCGCTAAATCCGTATCACCCTTTATGACTTTATAAATAGCGTCTTGAACGAGGGTACGCATTCCATCTTTAGCGGCCTGAACTTTCATATCTGCTACGCTTGCTTCTTTGTAAACAAGGGAGCGTAGTTCGGGCGTCATACCCAATAGCTCATGCACACCTGTACGCCCTTTATAGCCTGTATTGCCACAGGCTTCACAGCCGTTAGCCTTATACAGTTCAAGGGGCGTTTTCACGTTCAGCTCAGCCATGAGCTCTTTACCGTATTGACGCTCGATGAACGCTATGTCGGTTTCAGTGGCGATATACTTCTCTTTACAGTTGCCACACAAGGTACGAATGAGGCGTTGCGCCAAAATACCCACACAGGCATCTGAGAAGTTAACCGGATCAAGGCCTAAGTCGAGTAAACGGGTAATGGTTTCGGGTGCAGAGTTAGTATGCAGTGTCGACAGCACTAAGTGACCCGTTAAAGACGCTTCTATACCGGCGTGCGCCGTTTCTTTATCACGCATCTCACCAATAAGAATAATATCTGGATCAGCACGTAAAAATGCGCGCAACGCTGCAGCAAAGTTAAAGCCAATCTTAGGGCTTACTTGAACCTGTTGCAGACCAGGCTGGGTAATCTCTACAGGATCCTCTGCCGTCCAAATCTTCTTCTCTGGCGTATTTAAATAGCCCAAGATAGCGTGCAGGGTAGTGGTTTTACCCGAGCCTGTTGGACCAACAACAAGTAAAATGCCGTGAGGCTTTTTAATCATGTCTTCTAGTCGGGCACGGTTGCTAGGCGCCAAGTTCATTTTATCAATAGGCATGGCACCACCTGATGCCAATATCCGCATTACTACGCCTTCACCCGCTACCGTTGGAATAGTGGCTACACGAACTTCTACAAGCTGACCGTTCATTCTAAAAGCGAGCTTTCCGTCTTGGGGCACCCGTTTTTCCGCAATATTCAAATTCGACATTATCTTAATGCGTGCAATAACGGCACTATGGTGAGAATTTGGCACTTGGTTCATATCGCGACAAACGCCATCAACTCGCATCCGCACCCGTGTTGGCGCGTTTTTTTCTGGGTCTATATGGATATCTGAAGCATTAAGGCGTTTAGCGTCATGTAAAATTCTGCTTACCAAGCGCACTACCGCCGGCGCGTCGTCCGATAGCTCATCAATTTGTTCATCGCTGTCTTCCGTTGACGACCCAATTTCATCGAGAATGTCGCTCATCTCTCCTGGGCCGCTGCTACCGCTATGTTCGCCTAAGTATTGCAAAATCAAATTTGGCAGGCTGACAGCAATTTCATAGCTATCTATACCCATAGCGCTTTCTATTTCCATAAGAAGCGCAGCATTATTGGGTTCTGCCATTAATACAATAGGCTTGTCATGCGCGTCGGCAATCACCGCTACGTAGTTCCTTTTTAAATAAGAAACATTTAAACGACTTTCGTTCTCAAACCTGTGGTACTTATCGGGTAGGTAAGGAATGAAAGGAACCTGATAGTGAATAGAGAGGGAGTTACCAATCTCATCTTCTGAGATTCGGTACTCAGATACTAAGCGTTGGATAAACGCTTTTATATCTGGCGTAGTAGCTTGAATATCCTTAAGCGTGGCTTCTTCTAAAAGACTCTTGTGAACTAGAAGGTCAAAGGGATTATGGGTGCCCCCTAATTCGAACCTGAATTTATCACCGAGTATGAGCGCAAGCGCATTGCCAAGCTTTAAATCGTCCTCAGTGAACGCGCCATCGTTTTTATTTATAATTTGTATAACACCCATCAACACGCCGGCGTTCATAATCGGCACACAGAGAATGTTTTGAGTTTTAAAATCGCTGTCTTTATCAAACCTGCCGTCGAAGCGCAAACGAGGGTGAATACTTTGAAGCAATGTGGGGTTGTAAGGGTCGTCGATGACTACGGGCTTTTGAGAAAGGGCGACATAGCCAGCAATTGACATAGGGCTGATAGGCACTTTTATCTCAAGGGTTTCCTTACCCGTTTTAAAACGCGCAACCAAGTCTTGATGCTGACGACGGCGCTGGAAGATACTCATGCGCTTGGCATCGAACAATCCTAGTATCATAGGCTCTAAAAGACCATATGCATCTAGTAATGTAGAGTGGTTGTTTAGGGTGCGTTTTATTTGTGCAAAAGTTTGCTGATTATTTACTACTTCCATATTCTCACTTCTGATAAGGACGGCGCTTATTCCATAATGCTTACGAATTTGTATCCAGGATACCAAGATATACCTATACCACGAAAGCAACAATACTACTTATAGACAGTTACATACAAAGCTTAAGTCTAAAAATAAGTGTATAAAAAGCAAACTGCCTCTTGCATTGCCTCTGACTTTCTGTATAATTCGCGCCCACTGCCCAATAAGGGTATGAATTTTTAGCCGCGACCTCACTGCTTTTAGGGTGGTTGCCGAAGTAACGGATTCATCATTACTGATTAGCCTGTTGCTGGCGTGCTAGAAAAAAGAACAGGGTTCCGATTGGGAACCATCGGTTTACGCACATCTTTTCTTTCCGGAATTAATGGAAGAGAAAAGGTGAATTTTTTTGTTCTTTCGATTGGAGCTTAATCGATGCCAAATCAAAGAATTCGCATTCGTTTGAAAGCGTTTGATCACAAGTTGATCGATCAGTCTACGGCTGAAATCGTTGAAACTGCGAAACGCACTGGTGCTCAGGTAAGTGGTCCTATTCCTCTACCTACTCGCAAAGAACGCTATACAGTTCTGATTTCTCCGCACGTTAACAAAGACGCGCGTGATCAATATGAAATCCGTACTCACAAGCGTTTGGTAGACATCATCGAGCCAACTGATAAAACAGTTGACGCGTTGATGCGTTTGGACTTGGCTGCTGGCGTTGATGTTCAAATCAGCCTGGGCTAATAAGAGAGGGTTATAACAATGGCGATTGGTCTAGTCGGTCGTAAAGTGGGTATGACTCGCATCTTCACTGAAGATGGTACGTCTATCCCTGTGACTGTTATTGAAGCGACCCCAAACCGTGTTACTCAGCTTCGTACTGAGGAATCTGACGGTTATCGCGCTCTTCAGGTTACTGCTGGAACTAAGAAAGCTAACCGCATCAACAAAGCTGAAGCAGGTCACTTTGCTAAAGCTGGTGTTGAAGCTGGACGCACTCTAGTAGAATTCCGCCTAGAAGAAAACGAAGGTGCCGATATTGAAGTAGGCAGTGAAATCACTGTTGAAATCTTTAACGACACTAAAAAGATTGATGTCACTGGTACATCAAAAGGTAAAGGTTTCCAAGGTGCTATCAAACGCTGGAACTTCAGTTCTCAGCGCATGACACATGGTAACTCTTTGTCACACCGTGCTCCTGGTTCAATTGGCCAAAACCAATCACCAGGTAAAGTATTCAAAGGCAAGAAAATGGCTGGTCAGCTTGGTAACAAGCAAGTGACTACGCAGTCTTTGGAAGTTGTACGTGTTGACGTAGAGAACGGCCTTATCCTAGTTAAAGGTGCCGTACCTGGCGCAACTGGCAACGATGTAATCGTAAAGCCAGCTGTTAAAGCGTAACGTCTGGGGAGTGAACTGATGGAATTAACATTGAAAGACGCGCAAAGCGCTCTTGAAGTATCCGAAGCGACCTTTGGACGTGAATTCAACGAAGCCCTGGTACACCAGGTAGTTGTAGCTTACGGAGCAGGCGCTCGTCAGGGTACAAAAGCGCAGAAAACTCGCGCTGAAGTTCGTGGTGGCGGTAAGAAGCCATGGCGTCAAAAAGGTACTGGCCGTGCACGTGCTGGTACTATCCGTAGCCCAATTTGGGTTGGCGGTGGCCGTGCTTTCGCAGCAAAGCCTCGTGACTTCGACCAAAAAGTTAACAAGAAAATGTATCGCGGTGCGATCAAGAGCATCTTGTCTGAACTAATCCGTCAAGACCGTTTGGTTGTTGTAGAGAAGTTCGGTGTTGACGCACCTAAGACTAAAGCTCTTATTTCTGCACTTAACGAATATGAACTAAACGACGTTCTAATCGTTACTCCTGAAGTTGATGAGAACTTGTTCCTAGCGGCGCGCAACTTGTACAAAGTTGACGTACGTGACGTAGCAGGCATCGACCCAGTGAGCTTGATTGCATTTGAGAAAGTGCTAATGACTGCTGATGCGGTTAAACAACTTGAGGAGGCGTTAGCATGAAAGAAGAACGTCTACTGAAGGTGCTAGTAGCACCTCACGTTTCAGAAAAGTCTACAATGGCTGCTGAAGCGAACAACACAGTTGTATTTAAAGTAGCTAAAGACGCGAACAAAGCTGAAATCAAAGCTGCAGTTGAAAAACTGTTTGAAGTTGAAGTTGAAGGTGTTCGTACTGTGAACGTTAAGGGTAAAACCAAGCGTCACGGCATGTCTTTCGGTAAGCGCAGCGACTGGAAAAAGGCCTACGTGGTTCTTAAAGAAGGTCAGGACATCGACTTTGTCGGTGGTGCTGAGTAAGAAGGGGATTAGAAATGCCATTATTGAAAGCTAAGCCAACTTCTGCCGGTCGTCGTCACGTTGTTCAGGTTACTAACCCTGACCTGCACAAAGGTGCACCGTACGCACCTTTGCTTGAAAAGAACAGCAAATCTGGCGGTCGTAACAACAATGGTCGTATTACCACTCGTCACATTGGTGGTGGTCATAAGCAACACTACCGTGTAATCGACTTCAAACGCAACAAAGATGGCATTCCAGCCAAAGTTGAGCGTTTAGAATACGATCCAAACCGTTCTGCAAACATTGCTCTAGTATTGTACGCAGACGGTGAACGTCGTTACATTCTGGCTCCTAAGGGTATGAAAGCAGGCGATGCAATCCAGTCTGGTTCGGGTGCTCCGATCAAGTCTGGTAACACGCTACCTATGCGTAATATCCCTGTAGGTACTGTTGTACACGCAATTGAAATGAAGCCTGGCAAGGGTGCACAAATCGCACGTTCTGCTGGTGCTTACGCTCAGATCCTAGCACGTGACGGAAACTACGTTACCCTACGTCTACGCTCTGGCGAAATGCGTAAAGTTCTTTCTGATTGCCGCGCCACCATTGGTGAAGTTGGTAATGCAGAACACATGCTTCGTTCACTAGGTAAAGCTGGTGCTACACGCTGGCGTGGTATTCGTCCTACCGTTCGTGGTGTTGCCATGAACCCGGTTGATCACCCACACGGTGGTGGTGAAGGTCGTACATCTGGCGGTCGTCACCCAGTAACTCCTTGGGGTGTTCCTACCAAAGGTAAGAAAACCCGAAGCAACAAGCGTACTGATAAGCTTATCGTACGTCGTCGAAACAAGTAATAGCGAGGATTCACCATGCCACGTTCTCTCAAGAAAGGTCCTTTTATTGACCTTCACTTGCTGAAGAAGGTAGAGGCTGCAGTGGAAAAGAACGAACGTAAACCAATCAAAACTTGGTCTCGTCGTTCTATGATCATCCCAGATATGATTGGGTTGACCATTGCGGTCCATAACGGTCGACAACATGTACCTGTCATTATTAGTGACGAAATGGTCGGCCACAAGTTGGGCGAATTTGCGCCAACGCGTACTTACCGCGGCCATGTCGCGGATAAGAAAGCTAAACGTTAAGGGGTAGGAAGATGGAAGCATTAGCTAAACACCGTTTTGCCCGCACGTCGGCTCAAAAGGCACGCTTGGTTGCGGATCAAATTCGCGGTTTACACGTAGAGAAAGCTTTAGAAGTTCTTGCGTACAGCCCGAAGAAAAGCGCAGCGCTAGTAAAGAAAGTTTTGGAGTCTGCAATTGCTAACGCAGAGCACAACGAAGGCGCGGACATCGACGAGCTAGTCGTTGCCAAGATTTTCGTTGACGAAGGTCCAACTATGAAACGTATCAAGCCACGTGCTAAAGGCCGTGCTGATCGTATCTTTAAGCGCAGCAGTCACATCACTGTGGTTGTAGCGGATAACTAGGAGTAGATAATGGGACAGAAGGTACATCCTACAGGTATACGCCTGGGTATCAGCAAACCATGGACATCTACCTGGTACGCTAATACTGCAGACTATGCAGATAACCTGTATAACGATCATCAGGTACGTCAGTATCTGACTAAACAACTTAAGAACGCTTCACTTTCTAAAATCGTGATCGAGCGTCCTGCTAAGAGCATTCGTGTAACTATTCACACTGCTCGTCCAGGCGTAGTAATCGGTAAGAAAGGTGAAGACGTAGAGAAGTTGCGTAACTACGTATCTAAGCTAGCCGGTGTGCCAGCTCAGATCAACATCGCTGAAGTACGTAAGCCAGAGCTAGATGGTCAGCTAGTAGCTGACAGCATTTCTAGCCAGCTAGAGCGTCGTGTTATGTTCCGTCGTGCTATGAAGCGCGCAGTACAAAACGCAATGCGTCTAGGCGCGAAAGGTATCAAAGTTGAAGTTAGCGGCCGTTTAGGCGGTGCAGAGATTGCACGTTCTGAATGGTACCGTGAAGGTCGCGTTCCTCTGCATACTTTCCGTGCAGATATCGATTACGCAACCTCTGAAGCGTCAACTACTTACGGTATCATCGGCGTTAAAGTATGGATCTTCAAAGGTGAAGTTCTAGGTGGTCTACCTACAACTCAAGAGCAAGCACCAGCTGCTCAACCTAAGAAGAAAGGCCGCAACGCTAAGCGAGAGGGCTAATCATGTTACAACCAAAACGCATGAAGTTCCGTAAGATGCACAAAGGCCGCAACCGCGGCTATGCTGCAGGAAGCACTGTAGCCTTTGGTACTTACGGCCTTAAAGCAGTTGGCCGCGGTCGAATGACTGCGCGTCAAATCGAAGCAGCGCGTCGTGCTATGACTCGTCACGTTAAGCGTCAAGGTAAAATTTGGATTCGAGTTTTCCCTGACAAGCCAATTACTGAGAAGCCTCTAGAAGTGCGTCAAGGTAAAGGTAAAGGTAACGTTGAGTACTGGGTATGCCAAATTCAGCCTGGTCGTGTTCTTTATGAGATGGAAGGTGTTCCTGAAAATCTTGCACGCGAAGCGTTTGAATTGGCAGCGGCTAAACTGCCATTTAAAACAACCTTTGTAACTCGGACGGTGATGTAATGAAAGCGACTGAACTGAAAGAAAAAAGCGTAGAAGAGCTGAACGCAGAGTTGATTAACCTGCTACGCGAACAGTTCAACCTGCGCATGCAGCACACAACAGGTCAGCTTGAAAAAACTGATCAGTTGAGAAAAGTACGTCGTAACATCGCGCGTGTTAAAACCATTCTGACTCAAAAGGCTGATGCGTAATGACTGAGCAAAAAATTCGTACAGTACAAGGTCGTGTGGTTAGCAACAAGATGGATAAAACCATTACTGTTGTAGTTGAACGTTTTGTTAAGCACCCTATCTATGGGAAGTTCATCAAGCGCTCTACTAAGCTTCACGCCCACGACGAAAACAACGTGTGCAACCAAGGTGACGTAGTAACAGTACGTGAATGTCGCCCGCTATCTAAGAACAAATCTTGGATGCTAGTTGACGTTGTTGAAAAAGCTGGCGTTTAATCGCTAACTTTTTTCAAAGTCTTAAAAAAGCCGCTTTCGAGCGGCTTTTTTGTTTTTGACGTATTTACCATTGATAAGAAGTCTACATAGTAATGTGAAGTTAACCGCGCTATTGCTTTTGCACCTGGGCTTTCACGATGTGCTTATAGAGCGCTGAATACGCCTTAGTCATACTTTCAATACTGAAAGTATTAACAACATGATGGTGTAGTGCATCGCTAAATACCTTGAGTGTTTCAGGGTGAGTTAGCAAGTATTCAATCGATTCAACAATGCCGCCAATATCGCCTGGCGCAACCATTAACCCTGTTTCTTTATGTTTGATAATTTCAGGAATTCCGCCAACGGGGCTAGATATAACCGCACATTTGCTCATTCCAGCTTGTAGCAAGATCACGCCAAGCCCTTCGGCATAAGCTGGGTGTACAACCGCATCGATATTCGGAAGAATACGCGCCACTTCATTAGTAAACCCGCAGAGCTTCACATTGTGTTGCAATTCATGCCTATCTATCAGCGATTGATAGCTTTCTTTCAGTGCGCCCTTTCCAAACAGTAGGCAGGTTACGTTTTTATGCTTTTTTACTACGTCCCGCATAGCCAGTATAAGGTCGGCCTGACCTTTACGTGGTATATACTGCGCAAAATTAGCAATCACAAAATGGTCGGGTGCAATATCGAATTTTTCATTGAGCCACTGTCGGTTAGGTGGTTTTGAATATTCATTTTTATCCACCGCTGAATGGATAACCCTTTGGTGCTTTACGCCTTCACAGTGTACGGATGCAACCTTTTGTACACCTTCAGATATACTGATTACTGCATCGTATTGCCTGTATTTATAATACGCAAACCGACTTTCAGGGTTGTCCACTCGACGAGTACATATTGCGGGAATGCCCGTAAACTTTGCAGCAAGGGCACCCCAAATATCGGCCCCTCGACGACTGTGAACGTGAATGACGTCTGGTGAGATTTGCTTTACCATGTTGAGTATTCGTTTAAAACCCATTAAATCAGTATCGCCACGATACCGAATTGTATGGGTGGTACAACGGTTAAAGCTGACCTTGCTGATTTCGCTATCTTCAGTACAAAGAAGGTGTTGCTGATAAGCGCTATCTTTATCTAACGCGTGCACCAGATACGTTACCTGTTTCGCACCGCCATACAAATGCCTGCCTAGCTCAATATGTAACACTCGAATATTCAAATAACATCCTTTGTTTTTACTGATAGTTTATATACGGCTTAAGGCGGTTTAAGACCTTTTCTGGCGTAACCAGTGACATACAATCGAATCTTCCATCACAGGTAGGCCTGCGCTTACAGGGAGCACACGCTATATCTTCAAACAACACATGAGTACGTTTACTGTCTGTTACAGTGTAGGGGCGTGTGGAACCAAATATAGCGATTGTTGGCTTTTGATAAGTCGTTGATAAATGCGTAAGGCCAGTATCAACACCAACAAACGCATGGCACATAGATACTACGCTGGCAGATTCTTCTAAACTGACCTTTCCTGCCAGCGAAATAACCTCGTTACATTCAAAGGTTAGGCTTTCTGCATTTACTGCATCCTGGGGCCCCCCTAAGATTACAATGGGCAAGTCGCAGTAATTGCGCAACAGTTCAATGAGTGCCTGCCAGTGTTTAGATGGCCAGTGTTTTTGTGGGCGAGTAGTAAAAGGCGCGATAGCAATAAAAGCGGATTTAATGCCAAACGCGCGGATTTTAGAGGCGGCTGACTGCTGTGCAGTGTTACCCGCGGCGATCGATAGTTCGTATCTTGGTACACCAGTATCTTGGGTGCCAAAGTAATGGGTGTGGATTGCGTTAGCCAGATGACGGTACTCACTGCTAATCAGCTCTGAGGTAGGTTTATCGACGGCATGATTAAGCAGCTTATGACTGTTTTCCTTACTGATAAAACCTATTCGTTCAGACGCGCCGCTAATGTATGCAAAGAAGGCACTTTTCAAAAGCCCCTGGGCTTCTATGGCGACCTTAAAATTTCTTTGTCTTAGCTGCTTTCTAAATGACATTACCGTTTTGTACAGCTGCCAGTATTTTTTTGCTTTGAGTAAAGCGCGCCATTCACTTTTTGGCCATGCGATAACGTGGTCAACGTCAGGATGATGGCTTATTAGAGACGTATAAGGCGCCTCAACTAACCATGTTAGCTCAATGGGTTGATCTAAGAGAGAATAAGTACGCTTGATGCTAGACGGCAATCCAGAAGCCATTACAATATCGCCAATGGCGCTTAGCCTGATAAACAGAATGTGTTGTACGTCTTGTGGCATTAGAATAGGCTTTCAAAATTCAAGTAAAGCGAGTTCACTGCGTATATCACCACAGTTTGACGACAGTTTAATGACGCACGTTGTAATGACAGCGATGTATGAATTGATGTTTACCATTAAGGACATTTTATGTTTGCTGCCGAGCGCAACGGCTACAAACCCACGCTTATTGAGGACATATGCCGATGGGCTTACTCATTTGTATTAGTGTTTGTTATCCCCTTTGCCTTTTTACAACTTATGCTAAGAGGGGCCACCAGAAATAAAAACTACAACCGACGTAGGTTTGAGCGCTTTGGTTTTGTGTCACATGCGCCTAAAGAAAATGGCTATTTATTTCACTGTGTTTCTGTGGGGGAAGTGGTTGCCGCTTCTTGCTTGATTAAACGTATAATGCAAGACGAACCTGAGTGCCAAATAACCGTGACTACAACCACGCCAACAGGCTCTGCCAGAGTGCGTGCCATATTCGGTGATACGGTACACCACTTTTATTTACCTTATGATTTGCACATGGCTATGGCCGGTATGCTAAAAAGGATAAAACCTAAAGCAGTGCTGATTACCGAGGTAGAGCTTTGGCCTAACTTAATTCATGCCTGTTGGAAACGAGATATTCCAGTAATGGTTGTGAATGCCCGAATGACAGATAGATCGGCTAGGCGCTATAAAAAGATCAGCAAGCTTTTTAACCCCATGCTTGGGAAGCTCTACCATATATGCGCGCAAGGCGAGCGCGACTTTGCCAATTACGCTTGGTTAGGGGTTTCTGAACAAAAGCTAACGCTTACAAACAATATTAAGTTTGATCAAGTTGTATCAACGGTAGCCTCAGGCCATCCCTTTCTTGGTTTAAGTAAGGAAGAATACCCTATTTTAGTGGCAGGAAGCACTCACGACACTGAGGAAACGGCCGTGTTAAACGCGGCTAAGCTGTTGTGGCGTAAAAATCCTTCACTAAAAGTCATTATTGTTCCTCGTCATCCTGAGCGCTTCGATTCTGTAGCAAAGCTTATCGAAGCGACAGGGCTACCTTTCGTGCGAAGCTCACAAGAGCAGTCTGTTCCTGAAAATACTAACGTGATCTTGTTAGATGAAATGGGCAAGTTAAACGATGCCTACGCCGTGGGCGCTTTCGCATTTGTAGGAGGCTCTATCGCTGATAAGGGCGGTCACAATGCGCTAGAGCCCGCCAGCTTTTCTATTCCTATCATGATGGGGCCTAACACTTACAATAACCCAGTCATATGTAGCCATTTAGAAGAATGCGGCGCATTAGTAAAAATCGACAGTGGGGAAGAGATGTTCACTATTGTTGATAAATGGATTTGCGAACCTAACGAACGAAAAAAGGCAGGGCAAGCAGGTCGTAAAGTGCTCGAAGATAACAGTGGCGCTCTTGAGTCCACGGTTCAATGCATTCGAAAATACGTTAACTAATTGTTTTTGTGCGAAATATGAACCCCCAAATAGTGCGCAGCACGCACCATAATGGATGGTTTGTTGAGGTTTAACGTACATCTTTTAGTCGGAAGTGGATGTAAGTTATTGTAGCTATTGCGTTTTGAGGTTTTGGTTCATTCCTTGCTAAATAAAGCGCGACAGCGTAACAACAGTAAAATACAAATAAATACGCACCTTTTAAAAAGGGCACTGCGTTACGCGGTTTTCCAGGGAGAGGCCTCCTGCCGGTGGGCAGGAGGCTTTCTTACTTATCACTTATGGCAAGTCGCCACTGTCTTCTACTCTTTCTGGTTCAATCAAACTTATCACGCGCCAGCCCGCTTTTGGCTGAATGCTATTTCCATTAATAAAGGTAAAGCTTTTTCCTTCCGCATTTATCGCGACAAGAGGCGTTGCCCGCTCACCGTACTGTTGAGTATATTGCTCATAGGTAAATTCGTCAGATAAACGGGTCGTCTTGACTTGAGACTCGCGGGCGAAGGCTGACGCTAAATAGCCGTAGGTCACTCCCTCGTCGAATAAGGTTAGCTTCTTGGCGTACTGTTCGCTAACTTGATGGCTAGGGCGGGTAGACTGTTCGTTATTCGTTAACGCCCAAACCTTATCTTTGCCCATGGTGTACTCGAAGTGATAAGCAATAAGCGGATTTAACTGCTTATAGGGTGACATAATAAGTACAGTGCCATAGGTATTGATATCGAGGTGACGTGCTGCGTGATCTGACATGGGATTGCCGAAGTAAACGGGAATGTCCATCATGCGGGCTTCACGAATTGCGTCCCAGTTAGTGTCGGCAATAGTCACATCTAGCTTTTGGTTCAACATTTCACAGGCCAGCGCACGGTTAAACTTGCTTCCGCCAAATATTAAATAGCCCGTTGGTGCAGGTGCCCTTACCTTGAGTAAAGACGCAACAGTGCGCGATGTAAGGCTTTGTACCACCACAGTAGCAATGATTACCATAAATACGATAGGGACAATAATACCGGCGCCTTCGTAGCCAATTTCTTCAAGTTTGAGTGAGAATAAGGCCGACACTGCCGCCGCCACAATGCCTCGTGGTGCAATCCAGCTTAGCAAAGCGAGTTCATTTAATTTAAGGCCTGTGCCTATAGAAGAGGCCAATACCGATAGAGGCCTAGCGATAAACATGATAGCTGCGAGTACAACAATAGAGCCCCACCCAACATCGATTACAGACTGGAGGTTTAGGCGTGTAGCTAGCAATATAAATAGCCCAGAGATCAGTAAAACGCTAAGGGTTTCTTTAAACTCAAGGATGTCTTCCACATCTACATCTTTCATGTTGGCCAGTACCATACCGGCAATAGTCACAGCCAGCAGGCCTGACTCATGAGCCACATAGTTAGACGCAGCGAACACACCCAAAATAATGGTTAAAACCGCGGTATTGAGAAGATAGTGAGGGATCCATTTCTTTCGAATAGAAAGGCCTAACAAATAGCCTGCCGCAAGGCCAAGAACAGAGCCGATCCCTACGGTTTTTCCGAAGGCAATGAGGGTATGCGTGATGGCGGTTTCTTGTGATGCAACAATGAATTCGAACACAAGTACGGCAAGGAGTGCGCCAATAGGGTCTATGACAATACCTTCCCAGCGCAATATATTCGCTAAATTAGTTTGCGGGCGCACCGTTCTTAGCATAGGTACAATAACCGTAGGGCCGGTTACAGTAACTATTGCGCCAAATAAGAAAGAGAGCTGCCAGGAAAGATCTAAGCTGTAATGCGCCGCTGTTGCCGCCACGCCCCAGGTTACCACCACGCCAATGGAACACAGATTCCTTACCATATTGCCGTGGCCGGCAATATCACTAAACTTAAGTGTCAGTGAGCCTTCAAAAAGAATAATAGCTACAGAAAGCGAAACCACCGGAAACAGTAAGTCTCCAAATAAGTCGTCTGCGTTAAGTACGCCAAACACGGGGCCGACAACAATGCCCACGATTAATAGCGGTAATATCGCTGGAAGCTTAATTTTATAAGCCAGGTACTGACACGCTATAGAGAGCAACCCTACAGAAACAAGAGAGAGAAGTGGGTCTGACAAAAGTGATTCCTTAACGTATTTATATTATTCCATCGTATATCAGCCCAAGCTTTTGTCATACAGCAACTTTAGACCAAGTCAACGTATAGCAATATACGCATGGAGTGAAAGTTTAGACCAACATACTAGGTTATGCTGCGCTTTAAGTAATAGTTATTAAATAGCGCAATGTTAGCAATAAAAATGAACACGGTTTCCACCAAATTTAGTCCTAATGGACCATGAAATATACGTGAGATAATCAGTAAATTTGTTATTATTTAAAAGTTAATATTAAGCCGGAGTCTTTCATTGAACCTATTACTCAAGGTTGTGTTTCTATCCACTGCTTTTGCGCTAACCACGGCCTGTGCAGTTAACTATCCTGCGCCTTCAGCGCCATTAACGATAAAAAGCGTGGTTGAACTCCCCGATGAGCTGGCAGAAACTTCAGGGCTTTTTTGTGAACAAAGCGGAATGTTTTCGCTTAACGACTCAGGCAATGCGCCTGTAATATATCGCGTGAATTACCAAGGCGAGATAGTAGAGCGAACGCCACTGGCGCTTACTAACAAAGACTGGGAAGCAATAACGGCAGATGCCGACGCTTTTTACATTGCTGATGTCGGTAACAATAAAGGCAAAAGGGAGCAGGTAGAAATTCACAAGGTCAATCGCGCCAATGTGAATAATATTGAAACAATCACGCTGAAATACGCTGGAAATGACGCCACAAACAATATCCCCTATGCACATGATTTCGACTCAGAAGCCATGGTGAAGTTTGATAACAAGTTATTGTTGTTTTCTAAAAGCTGGCGCACAGGTATAACGCATATCTATCAGGTTAATGAGGCCGAGCGCGTTCAAATCATCAGCCCTTTTGCGTCTATTGAGGGCTTACCAGGCGTGGTTACAGGGGTAGATTTCGACCAACACCAAAAGCGCTTTGTCGTTACAGGGTATAAATCAGATCCTTTCGGAAATTTTTCTACGTTTATGGCACAAGTGTCAAAAGACTTCACGCTTCTCGACGTATGGCCCCTTGAACATTACAAACAGGTTGAAGGCGTGTGCGTGGATAGCCAAGGCCTTTACTGGTTTAGCGAGGAAGCAACCGAAGGCCGAAAGGCTTCGCTATCTAGCGCCTCAATAAAAAGATAATACATTTATTAAGTGTTGTTGTAGTAGAGGTGGTTCGTAGCTCGCTGATAAGCATGGAGAAGCTAACAGGCTACGCCAACATAAACGTTATTTTTTCTCGGGTGTTAGTAATATGGCTAATACCCAACCTCCTATTTTCTTGTCTATACTGAAATTGTGTTAACTAAACCACATTTAAAAAGGCAGCGAAAATGCGACGTTTTACTCAGGCTCTGCTAATAGCGTGTATTTGCCCTTGCATAACAATGGCAAGCGTAGCTAATGCCTCTGTGGTTGAAAAAGCACAGCAGTGGCTGAATAAGTATTCTGACAGTGACGACACATTCTCGCTAACGCTCACTAAAAACAAAATTAAATTTAAAGGCTGTAAGCAAAAGCAGTATCAATTAGCGTTTAGTCAGCGTATTGCTCCTATGTTTAATATCGAAGCGATTGTGCACTACAACAAAGGGCTGCTTGATTATGGTGTGCTATCCCAACGGGTCAAAAGCCACGAGTTTGAAGTAGTAAGCTGGTGGGATAGCGGTGACTATCGGGTGGGGCTAAGCCACAAAGTACGTCCTCGTCATGAAATGAGTGTTCCCGTCGCAGACACCATACAACTGCCTACTAGTACATCGGCGGGCGTGTATTTAGAAATTCCTTTTAAAGAAAATAAGCATTTACTCACCCTTGGTGCACTGAGAGAGTCTTGGGAAAGTGATGGTGCATCGCTTCAACTTCCTTGGCGTTCAAGCAGAGACAATCAGGTTAAGGTTCAATACGCCATTACCTTTTAATAACCACGCAACCTTGGGCTTTCATCTATATGGCCAACGCCATAGCGCTTAGTCAGAAGCCATAGCCACCGCAGCTACGACTTCTAACATAACCACTGTTACAGCTTAAATCGGCTTACCTCTGTCGAGAGCTCTTGCGCCAACTCGTCTAGTTTGTCGCTAACGTTCACCAATATTTTAGTCGCATCCAGTGTTTCTTCACTCGACACGCTAATGTCATTGATATTGCGACTGATATCTTCAACAACCGTCGCTTGTTCCTCGGTAGCCGTTGCCACTTGGGTGTTCACATCGTTAATGTGCGCAATTTCATCTGCAATATCTTGTAGGAGCTTATCGATTTCGTTGGTGGCGGTAACGACATCTGTAGTGCGCGCACGACTTGATTCCATCTGTGAAACCGCAGTTTTAGAGTCTTGCTGAAACTTATCAATTTTGACCTGTATCTCATCGGTCGCTTGAGCCGCACGCTGGGCGAGTGTTCTTACTTCATCTGCTACCACTGAGAAGCCACGGCCATGATCTCCGGCTCGCGCCGCTTCAATGGCTGCGTTTAGCGCGAGTAGATTAGTTTGCTCCGAGATGCCTCTTATCGTATCAAGTATTCCACCGATGGCGGCAGTGTGGGCGTCCAATGATTGAATGACATCTGATACGTCTTGAATTTGCTCAGATAGCCCCTGTATGGCATGCACCGCTCGTTGGGTTATCTCTCTACCGTGGGCAGAGTTTGTGGTCGCAAGATTGGCATTTTGTGCGGCAAGCGTCGCCGACTGGGCGACCTCGTTCACAGTGCTGCCCATTTGAGTCAGAGCGGCGGCTGCCTGTAGCGTCTGATCGCGCTGACCTTTTGTCGAGCTTTCAGTTTGGTGGGATTGTTGCGCAACATCCTGTGCTGAGGCTTTAAGTGCGTGGCTCGTCTTCGCAACTTGAGAAATAGTACCGTGAAGGTGGTCTATAAAGTTGTTAAACCCTTCCACTAAACGGGCGATCTCTTTTTGTTCTGGCACAGGAATACGAGAGCGTAAGTCACCCTGACCGCGTCCAAGTTGCTGAAACACGTCGGCTAAAGACTCCAGCGGCTTAGTGAGTGAGCCCGCAAGCCAGATACCAATAAGCGCGAAGGCACAAGCAATGGCCAACGCCCAGAATATAATCTGGCGGCTTCCCGCATTTAATGAGGCATACAGCTCGTGCTCAGGGACTTGTGCTACTACGTACCATCCGGCTTTTTCTACGAAGGTACTGGCGAAGAGCTGTGTATCGCCATCGTGATCGCTGGTGGCCATAGCAAAGTCTTGGCGGTTAAGTAACTTGCCTGCTGTACTTGCTTCACTTATTGAAGCGAGCTTCGCCTTACCTAGTATGTCAGTATTCGGGTGAGCGATAATGGTGCCGTTACCATCAACCAGAAAGACGAACCCAGTTTGAGCAATTTTAACTGCATTAATAATTGCTAAAAGCTCATCTACAGACTTCGCTACCCCCGACATGCCTCTGCCATCGACTTGCTGGTAGTTGGCAAAAAGCCGGTAGCCTTGTCCGGGCTCATTGTACAAGCTCAGCGAAATAGGTTCGCCGCTGTTTTTATACGCGAAGAACCAGCCATCAAATTCGTCGTTTTTTAGTTCTCGTAAAAAGCCGTCTTGGTTCCAATATTTATAAGTTGTTCGGTCTACAAACGACGCAACGGTTAAGTCGTTGAACGCAACAATATCGTTTAAATAGTTAAGGAGTCTGCGTTCACCGCTTTTATCTGCTCCTGCTTTTGACCACGCTAAAACATCGGGGTTGGAAGCGATGCTATGTGCCACAGTAAGCATTACACTCGCTTCACGGTCTACACGGTTTCCAATTTGTTTAAGCAAAGAAGGAAGCTGAAGGGCTTCCATGTTTTCTTTTACTAGGTCTCGGGCGATATACTGGCTGATGGAGCCAACTAAAATAGCAGCCGCTAGAACTGCCACAATCAAAGATAGAATAAGTTTTTGTTTTATACTGAAAGTCATGACTTTCGACCACGTTAGTTAATGCTGAGGAAAATATCTAAATGACGTGGCATTGCAGGCACAGCAACGTCTGAATGTTGTGAAATTTACGTCAGTATTATTGTTATTTTTAGATGACGTAGACAACATATCGGCTTAATCGCGCAAAAGTTTATACTTTTGGCGAAGAAATCGAGAATTTGGATTGTGCGGTAAGATTGACCAATAGGTCAATAAGAAAGTGTTTATTTACAGTTTTGAAAACGGGTATAAAAAAGGCGAGCGGTACAAGTTGTGTCGCTCGCCTGTCATTGTAGTGTTACTTACTCTTTTGAGTCTTTAGGAATGGGAAAGCCTCGGTCGCGCATCAAGGCGTCAACTTTAGCGTCGCGCCCACGGAACTTACGGTAAGCTTCCGCTGGGTCCATTGCATTGCGTACGGCAAAGAGGTATTTAACCAAGCGATCACCCACTTCTTTATCGTAGAAACCGCCCGGCGCTTCCATAAAGGCTTCTGCCGCATCAGCGGTTAGTACTTCTGCCCACATATAACCATAGTAAGCGGCGGCATAACCTTCGCCAGAGAATACGTGACCGAAATGCGGTGAACGGTGACGCATCACAATCTCTTCAGGCATATCCAATTTTTTAAGCTCTTCGCGCTCAAAGGTGTCTGGGTCAATCTGGCTCGGATCCGTCGTATGATATTTCAGATCCATAATAGCCGAGGCCATGTATTCTGTGGTTTTGAAGCCTTCGTTGAAGGTTGATGCCTTCTTGATTTTTTCCACTAGCTCAGCAGGAATTGGTTCACCGGTTTCATGATGAACCAAGTAGTTGTTGATAACTTCATCGGTAGTTAGCCAGCGTTCTAACAACTGAGACTGGAATTCAGTGTAATCGCGCACGCCAGAGTGTGATGATGGGTATTCAACGTCAGACGCTAAGAAGTGAAGCGCGTGACCAAATTCGTGGAAGTAGGTTTCTGCGTCGTCCCACGAAATTAATGTCGCTTCTCCATCTGCACCTTTCACAAAGTTAGAGTTGTTTGAAGACAGTACGGTTTTTTTGCCGTCGAACGTGGTGTAAGAACGATACGTCGTTGCCCATGCACCAGAGCGCTTACCTTGGCGTGAGAACGGGTCAAGGTACCAAAGGCCAATGTGCTCGCCGGAGTCTTTGTCGGTAACTTCCCATACCTTAACGTCTTCATGGAATACCGCTACTTTACCTTCTTCAACCGGGGTAAAGTTGAAGTTAAACAAGCGACCCGCTACATAGAACATGGCTTCGCGAAGTTTATCAAGCTGTAAGTATTGCTTCACTTCGTTTGAGTCTAAATCGTATTTAGCCTGACGAACTTTTTCAGCATAGAAGCGGTAGTCCCAAGGCTCGATAGTAATGTCGGCGCCTTCTTCATCGGCAATGGCCTGCATGTCGGCGACTTCTTCTTCAACACGAGCGATGGCGGCAGGCCAAACTTTCATCATAAGATCCATGGCGTTTTCAGGGTTTTTCGCCATGCGGTCTTCTAAACGCCACTGGGCGTAGTTTTCGTAGCCTAATAGTTCAACGCGCTCGTCACGCAAGGTTAAAATGCGTTTTATGATGTCGTTGTTATCGAAGTCATCAGCATTGTCGCCGCGGTTATAGTAGGTGCGCCATACTTTTTCACGTAGTTCACGATTTGTTGAATATGTCAGGAACGGGTCCATTGATGAACGGGTATTGGTAATGGCGTACTTGCCTTCTTCACCACGAGATTCGGCTGCTGCTTTGGCGGCTTTTACAAATGACGCCGGTAAGCCGTCTAGCTGATCTTCAGTGATGTAAGTGACATAGTTTTCTTCGTCAGCGAGTACATTGTTTGAAAACTTAGTGTGCAGCGTGGCAAGTTCTTCATTTATTTCTGCATAGCGCTTCTTCGCTTCGCTATCTAGGGTTGCGCCATTACGCGCAAAGCCGTTGTAGGTCATCCACGTAATGCGCTGCTCTTCGGGCGTTAAAGACTTAAGTTCGTCAGACTCATAAACGGTTTTTACCCTTTCAAAAAGCTTTTCATTTTGCGTGATTTGAGTGAAAAACGCCGAAAGCTTAGGTGACATCTCTGCCTGAATTTCGCGGAATTCAGGGCTAGATTTGTTTGCACTCCAAATGCCGTAATAAGTAAACACACGGCCAAGTTCAGCGCCTGCGCGCTCCATTTCTACAATAACGTTTTCAAATGTCGGAGGGGCTTCGTTATTGGCAATGGCTTCAATTTCTTCAAGATTTAACGCCATGGCTTTTTCTAGCGCAGGTTTTAAATCTTCAAGCTTCATTTTATCGAAGGCCGGTACACCACCATAAGGGCCTTTAAACTCTTGAAGCAGCACGTTATCAAACTGTGCTTGCTCAGATGTTGTGGCAGTTTGTGTATCGGCGCCAGTTGTCTCTGGTGCTTTTTGTTCTGAACACGCGCCTAGCGCAATCACAACCGCCATCGCGGTAAGTGATGTTTTAAATTTACCCATGAGTTTTCCTGTCTGTTTTTATCTATACGTTTTTGACACATATCATCTTAAGATAATGTAAAAATAAGTTAAATGCTCTTTAACGTAATTCCTTGCAGTACAGCGGTTTGAGAGACGAATCGCACTTGTATGCAATTCGTCGAAATTGCATAACTTTTGATTGGATTTTCACTGTATGGAATTTACACTGCGCCCGTTTTTTAATCAGCTGTTCTCAGCACCCTGTTAACCCCTTATTCTTTTACAGTGATCATCATGCTTGAGCTTCTTCTCCACGGGTTTCCGATTGTCTTCGCATTGGCCTCTTTTTGGTCGAATACCGAGCGAAAAGTACTGCTGCTGAATTTGGGGCTGTGTGTGGCGGTTGGTTTGCTGCTTGCGTTCGAACAAGCGTGGAGCGGTGCCATTGTTATTACTATTGCCGGATTGAGTACGAGTTACCGCTTGATTAAGCAAAAACTGCTGTCGCCTATCGCAACTTACCTTACGCTAATCACTATGTTGTGTATTGTGTTTTCTGTAAATAACTTAACAGGTAAAGCCTCGTTTATAGAAACCATGCCAGCATTTACTTTTATGGCTTACCGGTTTGGCGAACTTTACTGCAAAGAAGCGGGGCTTCGAATTTGTATGATTCTGGGGTCTTTGAATTTTACACTTTACGGTGTCATCACAGAAACGTGGGGGCTCGCTATTACCGAAGCATTATTTGCCGTATCCAACCTGTGGTATTACCTAAGACTTAGACGCGCTATGTTGGTCAGCCCTGTCTAAAGCTAGATTTCAAACGCCCGACAGTAAAAGCTCAGCCGGTGGGCTTTACTGTCGGGCGCAGGTTTTACTTAAATTTAAACGTTTTTGCAAAGAAGGAGCCTTGCGCGTTTAAGCGAATACCACGGTTTTATTTCTGTGTATAATTACGCGGTCTTCTAAATGGTAGCGTACGCCGTGAGCCAAAGCGGTAACTTCACAATCTTTGCCTTTACGGACCATGTCAGCTGCGCTATCGCTGTGGCTAATACGCTTCACGCTTTGCTCGATAATAGGGCCTTCATCTAAGTCTTTAGTGACGTAGTGACACGTTGCGCCTATCAACTTCACACCGCGATCATAAGCTTGCTGATAGGGTTTAGCGCCGGCAAAGCTTGGCAAGAAACTGTGGTGAATATTAATCGCTTTACCCTGCAGCTGCTGACATAGGCTGTCGGGTAAAATCTGCATAAATCGTGCAAGTACCGTCAAATCAATCTTGTATTCTTCAAGCAAGGTCGAAATTTGGGCAAATGCAGCTTCTTTCCCAAGTGCTTTAAAGTCTACCCAATGAAACGGCACTTTGTACCAGTCGGCAAACTGCTTCATTTGCGGATGGTTGCCAATAATAACGGGAATATCACAGTGTAGTTCGCCTGTATGCCAGCGATGAAGCAAGTCAACTAAACAGTGAGACTCAAGGCTAGCCAACAAGGCCACGCGTTGCTTTTTATTTGAATCGCTAAGCTTCCAGTTCATCTGGTATTCATTCGCAAGGGGAGTGAACTCTTTTACGAAGCTCTGGTGGTCTAACTTAAGCGAGTCGGTGCTTATTTCATGGCGCATGAAAAAGCGACCTGTTTGTAAGTCGGTATGGTGGTTCGCTTCAACGATGGTCGCGTTATGGTCCGCTAAAAATTGTGACACGCTGGCCACTAGCCCAATTTGGTCTGGGCAGTCTATTACTAATCTAAATGTTTGTTGCATTTGGGCAGAATGATTAAAAAAACAGGCTATCTTTTTACCCGTGACGCTACGCGTTGTAAAGGCGAAGCGCGATTTAAAACAAGCTTAAATTGCTATAACTCATAATTACAAAACTTGTACACTAAATCTTAACAAGTTTTCAATCTCTATACCTGCTTAGCGGTGAAAGGTGTCCCTCAAATGATAGCGGCCTAACAAGGTAGGCACTGTGTCGTATTTCCCTTACTCGTCGGTTATTCCCCGACGTAGCTTTTCTCTTACCGACATATTGTGTTTTAACGGCCAAGACTGGCGAACAGGGTAGGTAACCCCCTGAGGTGTAGTGACAGACTCAAACAGGTGAAATGCCGAGACGTGAACGTCTACACTGGGGCTGTAAAGTGGCAGAGGTAAAGTTGATGTAGCCTTTCTAACAACGGTAACGTGAGGCTTATATTCTCTGTTTTCTACTTCTATTGCTGCTTTGCGGGCAGCTTTACGCGATAACTTGGCGAGTTCACTTAGTGCCTTTGGTGTATCCGTAGGCGCAGCAAATAGGATTTTGGGGCCATTCCACAACCCTGTTGCATTTAGGGTTAATGAAAATGGTTCGCTAACGAGCTGGTCGAGTTCATACACCAGCGCTTCGTGCTGACGGTGATTTATCTCGCCTAAAAAGCTGAGTGTGATGTGAAAGTTTGCCGCGGGCACGGCATAAGGTAGCGAAGGTCCTTGTCCACTATTGTGATTGTTGCGCTTATTGCCAGACTTTCGAGACCTGCTCGACTCGTTTTTTACCCATTGGCGAGGCATGATTTCAGGCAATGCCTGTTGACGCCAGCTATCCAAAGCAAGTTTTTCTGTGGCGCTAAGATCTAAACCAATAAAGCTTCGCATAGCTTTACTCCTTCCGATTTGCCCTATTCTTTGTTCATCACGTTAAATGACCACCCACAAGCTTAAAAGTGCAGTTACACGCCCATACTAGAATAAGCTTATCATGGCGCTACTATCGGGGTGTAAAACCCATCGCAAGTGTTGAGCTATTTAACCAGTTTAAAAAAATAGCCGTGATGTTCGGGTGCATTGATCAAATCAGGTACACTATACCCATTAACTTATAACACCTTTATTCCCTTTATGTTACAGCCGTTTTCTCATTTACCTGCTTATGAGCTTGTTACACCGCTTAAAGAGTCGGTTGCCGCTAACAATATCATTATTGGCGCGCCACCGGGCGCGGGAAAGTCTACCGTACTTCCTTTGTCACTGCTGCAATCATCACTTAAGGGTAAAATATTGCTTATGCAGCCACGTCGCGTGGTGGTGAGAAACCTCGCTGACTATTTAGCTAAGCAGTTAAACGAAAGTGTGGGTGAAACGGTGGGGTATCGTATTAAAGGCGAATCAAAAACATCGCCAGCCACTCGCCTTGAGATTATTACAGAAGGTGTGCTGACTCGCATGATTCAGCAAGACCCAGAGCTAGCAGATGTCACTGCTATTGTCTTCGACGAATTTCACGAACGCAGCATTCACAGCGATTTTGGTTTGGCGCTAGCGCTTGAGGTTCAAACTGGGCTTCGCGACGACCTGCGCTTAATTGTGATGTCGGCTACCTTGGATATAGCGCCACTTCAAGCACTGCTTAATGAATTTAGCGCGCTGCCCGTGGTGAACTTAAATACACAAGGACGCGTGTTTCCCGTGGATATTCGCTACACCCGAGATGTGCAGGCTTATGAGTTAGTACCGAAAACTTGCAATATCATAAAGCAAGCAGTAGGCGAACACGATGGCGATATCTTGGTATTTCTTCCTGGTCGGGGGAGCATAAATGCTGTTGCCAGAGAAATAAAAGGGTTAGCTGAGAGTGCGGACATTGCTATTCACATGCTTTATGGCGCACTAAGCAAGTCTGCGCAGCAAGACGCTATAACCCCAGACCCCCACGGGCGAAGGAAAGTTATCCTCTCTACTAATATTGCTGAAACCAGTTTAACCATTGAAGGCGTGACAGTAGTTATTGATAGTCTGTGGGAGAACAGTGCGCAATATCACCCTTCAAGCGATATTAATGCGCTCACCCAGCAACGTATTTCGCAAGCTTCTGCCACTCAAAGAGCAGGGCGAGCAGGGCGGGTAATGGCGGGTACCTGCTATAGGCTGTGCAGTAAAAGCAGCTTCGAGCGATTAGCCAAACACAATGCGGCGCAAATAGAAAAAGAAGATTTAAGTAGCTTTCTACTTGATACGTATGCGTGGGGCAGTACGCCCGATACATTAGCACTTTTAACCAAGCCCACACCTGCTCAACTAAACTCGGCACAGCAAAAGCTCCACCGATTACATGCAGTAGGGTTTGATGACGCAACAGGGCAAGGGAGCATAACGCCCTACGGACGTCAGGTAGCGCAATTGCCATGTCAGCCGCATTTAGCCCATTTGCTGTTAACAGTGAAGTCAGGTATTGAAGGCCTTTCACCTAAAGAAAATAACGCGTTAAAACATGCCGCAGTATTTGTGGTGGCGTTAAGTGAAAGCAATATGAGTGCAAGTGGGGCAACAAGTGTAGTGGACGCTTTGCTTCAGGTCAGTGGCAATGCGCGTAATCAGTTGATTCAGCAAGCCTCTCGCTACGTTCGGTATGTAACTAGCTCTACAGAACGCGAGCAATCGTTTAAGGCTGATATTAACGCGCTAGAAGAATGGGCTCTTGGTTTATGTATAGCTATAGCATTCCCACTGCAGGTGGGCTATTTGCGTGTACGCGCGACGTCAGGCAATAATGCCTCGGGCAGCGGAGCCTGTAGTAAAAATGCGACGGCAGGCGTAAAACAGTCATCACAATTGCTTGAGTATAAGCTTGCCAGCGGGAAAGGCGCCGAGTTTGCTACTTCTAATAGCAGTGCATTTAATCATGGCGATGCCGATGACAGTTCGCCGTGGTTAGCGGTACTTGAAGGGCAACTTATAAAAAATACGGTAGTGATACGGCTAGCGCAAGCTGTGCCCGAAAGTTACTTGCGCTTAGCTTTCCCCAAAGCATTTAGTGAAAAACGAAGCGCAGTGCTTAATCGCGACACCGGTCAGATGGAAGCGCGCCGAAGCACAGGTTTTTTTGCTATCACATTAAATAGTGTGCCGGTCTCAGGGCAAGAGAAAATCCGCGATAATGAATACTGGGATGGGGCGGTAACCGAAGGATGGTTTGCCTACCTAGATGCACTGCCACTTTCACAGTGGCCCCTTTGCGACGCTGACTGGCAGTGGTGGCGAAGAGTGGCATTGGCTGGCAAGCTAAATCTACCGCAAGACAAAGCGTTTGATAAGCCAGATGCGTGGCCTGCATCGTTGAGCGAGCTGGTACACAAAGCAAAAGAGAGTTTAAGCGCAGCGCTAAAAAGCTGCAAAAACATAAAGTCGCTACAGCAGCTGCCGTGGAAAACGGCGCTGAACAATGGACTTTCTTGGCCACAGCAAGACGCCTTAGCAACACATCTTCCCACCCACGTGTCTATTCCTACGGGGCGAGAAGCCGCACTGGACTATCGTGAAAGCGGTGATGTGGTGCTGGCGGTTAAAATGCCAGAAATGTACTCGCAAAATGGGCCGCTAACGATAGCTGGAGGCCGCGTTACCGTGGTGTGCGAGTTGTTGTCGCCAGCGGGAAGGCCACTGCAAACTACCAGTGATTTAGGCGCTTTTTGGCAAGGTAGTTACAAAGAAATACAAAAAGAAATGAAGGGCCGTTACCCCAAGCATTATTGGCCAGATGACCCCGCCAACGCGGTACCTACAAGTAAAACCAAAAAGCGTATGTAAGCGCTATGACATTAACGCAAAGGTAAGAGCGAACGTGTGTTGAGTGCGACCTTTAATTAAATATATTCGCACTAGCGCGCTTTTAACAAAGCGCGCTAAATCAAAAATTAGGACTGTGAAGCTTTGTCCCGCTCAAGCTCCACATTTAGCGCTGCCATAACTTCAAGGCCAGGAAAGCCGTCTGCAATCATGTTGTTGCTAATTTGATAGTTTCGAATTCCTTCTCGGGTGGCTGGGCCAATTATGCCGTCGGGCTTACCCACATCGAAACCTAAGTCATTAAGTTTACTTTGCAAGGCAATGATGTCTTTACGGTTATAGGCGGGTAGGTCAGGCAGCGTAGCCTTAATACCTGATGCGCCGGCAATACGGTCAGCCAATACGCCAACGGCGATGGCATAAAACTCAGAGTTGTTCCAACGCATAATAACGCGGAAGTTCTTGTAAGCGATAAAAGCCGGGCCATTGTGACCCGCCGGTACAATCACATAGGCAGTCGTTTCGCCTTCACCTAATGGCGAACCATCGGCTTTTTTCACACCTTGCTCGTGCCATTCGCTAAGAGGTTTGCGGTTTTTGTAGCCAGACTCCTGATAGTTAAAGCCTTCTGGTAGCTTAACTTCACGGCCCCAGCGAAAACTGCGCTCCCAGCCTAAACTGGCAAGGAAGTTTGCCGCAGAAGACAAAGCGTCCTCTTCGCTTTCCCACAGGTTAACTTGTCCGTCACCGTCGCCATCAATTGCATAATGAGTATACGCCGAAGGCATGAATTGGGTATGGCCCATCGCGCCGGCCCACGAGCCTACCATGTTGTCTTTTTTAAGCTTTTCCCGCTGCATAAGCTTTACGGCAACCAAGAACTCTTGGGTGAAGTACTTACTTCTGCGCTTGTCACAGGCTAAGGTTGCCAGTGAATCAAGTACAGGCATCTTCCCTTTGTACGAGCCGAAATTAGTCTCAAGCCCCCAAAAAGCAAGAAGATAGTGGGGAGGCACGCCGTATTTATCGCTTAGCTTATGCAATAGCTTTTCGTGCTTGGCATACATTGCTTTGCCTTTCTCGGTACGCCAGTCAGTGACGCGCTTGCTAAAATAACCGGGAAAGGTTTGTACAAACTCAGGCTGGCTTCTATCTAGCTCAATTACGCGGTCTTGATGTACAAGGTGAGGAAATATCTCGTCGATAATTTGCTGGCTGACACCTTCTTGTTTTGCTCTGTCGGCAAGGGCAGCAGTACAGCTGGAAAAGTGCTCATTGGCAGAGGCTGAGCTTATAACGGCACCTGTAAAAAGAAGCGCAAGCGATGTGCGAAACACGCCACCTTTGAGTGAAAATGTCGAGAAAAAAGTAGACTGAAGTGAAGCTAAGCGCATAGTACGGTTCCTGTGTTACTTGCCTGCATGCTATCGCATTGTGACCGTGAAACGCGAATAAAATTCACTTTCTGCCGGTAGGTTTTACGTTGTATAAGTGTCCATTGTGGTTACCGCAGGCGCAGTGTGCATAATTGGAAACAGTTGTTGCGCGGCGGCCTCAGTGGTAATGTTTAGCGACTTAATCACAGCGTTCTAAGAGCGTTGTTGTAGTCCATATCGCAATGATTGCGATGCCATCTTAATGATCTTCATGGCGTTTTCACGTGACAAAAAGACAGACTAAAAACAATTCATCTTCAAAAAGCAATGCTTCGAAAAAAACTGCAGCGGGAAAAAGTACGACCAAACGTTCGTGGTTTTTTAAACTGTTCTGGCGTGTATGCCTTATAGGGCTTGTGGTGCTAGGGGCATATGCCTTTTATCTTGATGCACAAATAAAGCACGCTTTTTCAGGCAACAAGTGGGAAGTGCCTGCACAAATATTTGCTCGACCTTTAGAAATAAGCAAAGGAGAGGAAATTACGCCGCAAGAGGTTATTGATGAATTAGACTTATTGGGCTACCGAAAAGTAACCTTTGCCGATAGCAGTGGTGAGTATAGCTATCAAAATAACGTGCTTACTGTACAAAGGCGCGCATTTCAATTCCCTGAGGGAGCGGAGCCTTTACGCCATTTAGTATTAACGTGGGAAGGGGCGCGTATCGGTGAAATATACGATAAGTCACTAGGCCGTCCCTACGGTTCCGTAAAGTTAGAGCCATGGCTAGTAACACGTATGACGAGCGGCTCTCATGAAGACCGCATGTTAGTGACGTTAGATACTATCCCTGAAATGTTACCTAAAGCGCTGACGCTGGTGGAAGATCGCAATTTTTATAACCACCATGGTGTTGCACCACTTTCAATATTGCGGGCCCTAATGGCGAATATTGCTGCTGGTCGTACGGTTCAAGGTGGTAGCACGCTGACGCAGCAGCTGGTTAAAAACATGTTTTTAACCCGCGAGCGCTCCCTTGTACGCAAGGCTAAAGAGGCCATAATGGCGGTCATTATAGACGCCCGCTACAGCAAGTCTGAGATTATCGAAGCCTATTTAAATGAGGTGTTTTTAGGGCAAAACGGCGACATGGCTGTACATGGATTTGGGCTTGCTAGCTATTTCTACTTTGACCGTCCGGCCAACGAGCTAAGCACGCCCGAAATAGCCACGCTGGTTGCTATTATCAAAGGCCCATCTTATTACAATCCACGAAAGTATGCAGAGCGCACAAAAGAGCGTCGAGATTTAGTACTTCGAATGTTGTTCGATGAAAATGAAATAAACCGTCAAGACTACGAGCGCTATGTGAACATGCCGTTAGGGCTTGCCAGCGGTGCGAGTTTAGCAAGCGGTAAACACCCTGCTTTCATGGAGCAGGTTCGCAAAGAACTCAATGAAATTTTAGCAGAGCCAAGCCTAAGAGACTCGGGCGTTAAAGTGTTTACCACACTGGATATCGTTGCTCAACGTAGGGCAGAAAAAGCACTGTTTAGCACCCTAAACGGGCTGCAAAAAGATCGCAGCGTGCCGCTTCAAGGCGCTATGGTTGTCACTGACAGCGCAAGCGGTGAAGTACGCGCTATCGTAGGTGGTAAAGACTTTGCATTTAAAGGTTTTAATCGAGCATTAGATGCTAAGAGGCCAATAGGCTCATTGATTAAACCAGCTGTGTACTTAACTGCCTTAGAAGATCCTACCCAGTTTAACTTGGCTACACCCCTTAAAGACGAGCCAATTACCCTAGAAAGTAGAAACGGCACCGAATGGTCGCCGCAAAACTACGATAAAGAGTTCAGAGGGCAGGTGCCTCTGCTTCAGGGGTTAGTCGAATCTTTGAACGTGCCAACAGTTAATTTAGGCATGCAGATAGGCCTAGATGCGTTAGCCGATACCATTGAGCGGTTAGGGGTTACCACGCCAGTAGATAAAGTACCGTCGTTAACCTTGGGCGCTTTCGAACTAACGCCATTTAGCACAAACCAAATGTATCAAACCCTATCAAACGATGGCCGCTACATACCGCTTCACACGGTGAGCTCTGTGGTTACGGCAGATAATGCATTACTTTGGAAGAAGGCCGAGTTCTTTGCTCAGCGCACGGATGAAGCCGCCACTTACTTACTGAACTACGCCCTGTACAAGGTGACCACAGAAGGTACAGCAAAACGCATAGGCTGGAACTTTGGTAATGTAAATATGGCAGGGAAAACAGGTACAACCGATGATTATCGCGATAGTTGGTTTAGCGGTTTCGACAGAAATAATGTGGTGACCGTTTGGGTCGGCAATGACGATAATCAACCAGTGAATTTAACCGGTGCAGGTGGCGCGCTGCCTGTGTTTGTAAATTATATGAAGTCACAGTCACCGAAGTCTCTATCTAGACGTTTCCCTAAAGGGTTAGGTATTGCACATTTCGATGCGAAGACGGGGGCGGTAGTGGTCGCTGGGTGCGCAGGAAGTTTAAGTGTTCCGGCTATTTTGGATGTACTGCCTCCTGCGCAGCAAGATTGTGCTGGTCGCCCGGTAGACGAAAACGGCGATAAGAAAGAAAAAAGCTGGTGGGAGCGTATATTTGGATAAAAAAGCTCCAGTAAGAAGATAGAAAACACAATCACTTGGCTAGCGTACAGTCCGTGCTTTCTATCTCCCTCTGGAGTTAAGGCCCAGGGAAGGCAAAAATGGGTAGCAGTAGTCGGTTAGGTACCTATTTGTTTTTGTTGCGTTTTCAGTGACCTTTTTGAAGGAATAAGCGTGCTGTTGAAAAAACCAGTGCACTCACTAAAAACGCAATAACGGGGCCGAGTACTACCATAAATAGTGTAGCGGCGGTTAACATTTGCATTCTCCTTATGCGTCGTTATCGTCTGTGCTGACAGGCTTAATTGGCGTAACAGTAATCTCGGCAACCAGCGTATTAGTTTCTTCTACTTCAGGCTCGAAGGTGTGGCTTGCAGTTAATACATCGAATGTCACACCAAGCTCTAAACTTTGCTTCACATCCATCATGGCGCTTTCTACCATGAAGTCTGTATGCGACATAATGGTGTTCTGTGAATCGTTAGCGAATGCTGATGCACTCAAAATGCTAGTTGCCAACGTTAATGCAGTGAAAGTTTTGCGAGCGGTAAACATAGTAATCTCCATAAATGTAAAGTTAGACACTGCACTTGAACATACTGCGTGGCAGCTATCATGTTGCTATAGGTTTCGATAATAAGTCGTTATCAATTAACAATTAGTTTATAGCGAGGGATGTGCCAAGTTAGCGAAATGAGTTAAATTACTGATTTATTTGCTTTTATTTTTTTGAGTATTCAAAGGCAAGGAAATGGATTTAATAAAAAAACTAAAAGTTGGTGTATTTGAAAAATGATGTGGTTGAAATGGCTAACTGTTGAAAAGTGAAGCGCGTTGTCGTTTGCTAATACGCGCTTCAATAAAAAATAGCTGTGCATAGAAGGCATAAGGGAGGGCCAACGTTGGGTAACCCCCATTTATGCGCGACTATTCAGTCTCGAATGAATAGTGCAGATGTTTCACTGCAAATGTTTAATGATTAAGAACGCGTGCTTTTGCGCTTCAATTTTGACGCTGCACTTACAACCAAAGCAATAATGACACCTGCAACAACACCCACTGCGCCATCGGCGAGTATAGACATGACGAGTGTGGCGTCTGGAATAACCCCTGCGAACCAGTCTGTAATTACGTGCAAAAAGCCAATACTATGGGTAAGAATACCTCCACCAACTAAAAACATGGCAACCGTGCCCACAACAGCCAGCGTTTTCATAAGTGCAGGAGCAGTAACCAAAAGCGCTCTGCCAACAAACCGTTGAAGTGTGTTCATCGAACCTGTTAGCGACTTACGAAGCATGTAAAGGCCAACGTCGTCCATCTTGACCAATGCTGCAACCAGACCATAAACCCCTAACGTAATGGCTAAACTTAACGCCACTAACACGCCAATTTGTGTTGTCAGTGTGGCGTCAGACACGGTGCCAAGTGCAATAACGATAATTTCAGCCGACAGAATAAAGTCGGTGCGAATGGCGCCTTTAATTTTGTCTTTTTCAAACGCGACCATGTCGACATTTTCATGGGTCAATGCGTCTATTCTGGCTTCTCGTGTTATTTCTTCATCATCATGGGGCAGGTATTTGTGCAGAAGTTTTTCAGCACCTTCGAAACATAAATATAGCCCGCCGAGTACGAGCAATACAGTGATAAGTGAGGGGACAAAAGCACTTATCGCTAACGCAGCAGGAACCAATATAGCTTTATTGATAAGCGAGCCCTTTGCTACGGCCCACACAACAGGCAATTCTCTTTCTGCTTTAACGCCTTGGACTTGATCGGCGTTCACCGCTAAATCGTCACCCAAAACCCCCGCTGTTTTTTGCGCAGCGACTTTCGACATGGTTGCAATGTCGTCCATCAATGTTGCTATATCATCAAGTAGGGCAAGTAAGTTAGCTGCTGCCACGTTGAATATCCTTTATTATATATTTATTAGAGAAATAACTACTGAATTGCAGTTTAGCCTACTCAAAACAAAGGTAATATACAACGAAGATAAAGGCCGTTAGATAGCCATTTTTGATAAGATTACCGAGGCTTCGTGCACATAGAAAGCGTGAGTTGAGAAGAGCATCGTCGTGCTCTTCTCATGTTGACCTTAATTACCCCAAATACTGTTTACTAGTTCTGGGTGATCAACGAAAGGGTAGCGATCATGACAAAATGAATAAAAGTGCTTAATCTAACGGCAAAGAGCATTAAGGAAACCGCAAGGGAAATAGATGCAAATAAACGGGGAGCCAAGTAACAAAATCAGGACTGGGTACAGGGGGCAACTAAATGACTGACAGCCCAGTGCCATCGTTATCTGTACGCTCATATACCAAACAAACGTGTCGCCACAAACATAACTATTTTCAACTGGTGCTGCCCATTAATGGGCATATCTTGATAGAAATCGATAATTTTCGTGGGCGAGTAGGCGTCGGCGAAGGCGTATGTATTGCGCCTAACGAGGTTCATTATTTTAGTGCTAATGAATTATCAAAATTCATTGTGGCAGACTTGGAATATGTGCCCGTTAGTTTAAATGACAGGCTACACCCTATTTTCCAAGTATCGTCAGCATTGCAAGCGTTTTTGTCATTCGTAGAAATTCAAATTAGTCAGTTTGCAGACCATGGACATGAAGAGATTTTGGCGCTGTTTTTAACCTTGTTAGAGACATCCTTGAAAGGATGTAGCATGGATAAGCGTATCACTCCCGTATTAAGTCATATTCATCGCGATCTTGCCCGAGGCTTTACGCAAGTGAAGTTAGCGCAGATAGCTTGTATGGGAACAACGCAGTTTAAAACGCGTTTCAAAGAAGCTACCGGACTTAGTTTGCGAGACTACCTGGTGAAAGCGAGAATGGAAAAGGCCAAAGCGTTACTGAGAAATACCGATACGCCCATGTTGGGTATAGCTCAGCTAACAGGGTATGAAGATGTTGCAGCATTCAGTCGACGGTTCAAAGCATATTTCGGGCAACCACCTAAGTTTTTTAAGAGAAAGTAGCGGCGCTTGGGCTATTGCTGTTTATTTGGGTATGGCAGATCGCGACAGCTAATTTCGCTTTTCGTCTTTCGGGAGTTTATTGACTCTAGCGTCAATAAAACGCTTGTGATCGTCCATTTTGGTGCATTCTAAGGTGCCACCGGTAATTCCGCTTAAAATCGCCAGTGTTTTGTTAGTGTTACTACTACAATTCACGCGTTTAGTCGGGCGTTTATTTTCGGCGGCTTGTATTTGCTGTGTGCTTGGTCCGCCGAGTTTCGGGCTGTTTTTGCGCTCTTGAAATGCGCTTGCTGCCTGTTCAGCATCTTCAGCGACTTTGTCCCTGTGATACTTTTCAAAATAAAGGGCCGAACCGTCTTTTACCGATAGATTTAGCGAGCCAGCGCGCCGATTTGCATCCTGTGAAAGCCTAGGTATGGGCGTTGCCGGTGTGTTAGTGGGCTTAATGTCGACGGGGGCTTTTTGCGGTTTTGCCTTTGTATTCTCTTTCTGTTGAGGGGCGGGGCGCTCTGTAATTTTAGCTTTAGTATCAACTGCTTCTGTACGCTTTGAAATGACAGGTTTTAACCTGGTTTCTGGCGTGTTTCGGGAAGCCTCTACCGGTTTGCTTTGTTGGGGGAGAGACTGGGGTTTCGGGGCGGGCGGGTAATACAGTTTGGCGTTTATCTCGGCCGTTTGCTTAGACATAGTGGCGCGTTTTTTTTGAGTATCAATGCTCAGCTGAGAAAGTATGACGACCAAGATAACCCCAATCACGTGTACTAAACCTGAAATCAATAACGGGCGCCATGCCGTTTTCTTAGCAACGGTATGATGTTGTATATAGCGCTCAGGCGCTGAAAATGCGGGAGTGATAGTGGTCATAATATTATTAACAGACCACAGGCTTAATCGAATAGTTCCATCCTAAATTCATCGTACTTTTTAGTCGGCTCACCTCAATATTGCCTCGTATCGCTTCAAAACTGGGCATTTTTTTCAACATGCACCATTGTTGTGCATTATTTTTGTGCAAGCGTATGTGTGAATTGCCTATCTAGCTGATTTTAAATGGTAAATATTTGTGGCATGGCTCTTGGTTTATCTTCGGGTAGTTAGATATTCGACCATTAACACAGAATAACCAAAACAAACTGGGAGCAACTCATGAAACTAGTCACAGCGATCATCAAGCCGTTCAAGCTAGATGATGTTCGTGAAGCCATTTCAGAAATCGGTATCGACGGCTTGACCGTGACCGAAGTGAAAGGCTTTGGACGTCAAAAAGGACACACTGAGCTTTACCGCGGAGCGGAATATCAGGTGGATTTTCTACCTAAAGTCAAACTGGAAATTGCTGTTCAGGATGATCAAGTAGAGCGCCTGGTAGAAGCCATCGTTGGCGCTGCCAAAACAGGCAAAATTGGAGACGGCAAGGTGTTTGTTTATGACCTTGAACACGCCGTTCGTATTCGAACTGGTGAGTCGGATAGCGACGCGCTGTAAGCCACAACGATATATTTGCGGAGAAAACCATAATGGAAATCACTTTTGAACTTGGGTATGCGCTAGATACCTTTTATTTTCTAATCTGCGGTGCACTGGTAATGTGGATGGCTGCAGGTTTTGCGATGCTTGAAGCGGGTCTTGTTCGAGCTAAAAACACCACAGAAATTCTAACTAAAAACGTGGCACTATTTGCTATCGCTTGCACCATGTACATGATTTGCGGTTACGGCATTATGTACGGTGGTGGCGATTGGGGTCCTTTCCTAAGTGGCATTATGGGTGACGGTGCAACCGGTGTTGCCGAAGACCCAGCGACTTATGCGCCTTCTGCTGACTTCTTCTTCCAAGTGGTTTTTGTTGCTACAGCAATGTCTATCGTATCTGGTGCGGTTGCTGAGCGTATGAAGCTTTGGGCTTTCCTTGCATTTGCTGTAGTTATGACGGGCTTTATCTATCCAATGGAAGGTGCTTGGACATGGGGCGGCGAAGCGGTATTTGGTATGTATACCCTTGGCGACCTTGGTTTCTCTGACTTTGCAGGCTCAGGTATTGTTCACATGGCTGGTGCTGCAGCAGCGCTTGCTGGTGTACTCGTTCTTGGTGCACGTAAAGGTAAATACACAGCAGACGGTAAAGTAAATGCGATTCCTGGTGCAAACTTACCGCTAGCAACGCTAGGTACATTCATTCTGTGGATGGGTTGGTTCGGTTTTAACGGTGGTTCAGTACTGGCTACTGCAACGGTTGAAAGTGCAAACGCGGTTGCTATCGTATTTATGAATACGAATGCTGCCGCTGCAGGTGGTGCAATTGCTGCACTTATCGTTGCACGCATCTTGTTTGGTAAAGCTGACTTAACAATGGTACTTAACGGTGCGCTGGCTGGTCTTGTTGCTATCACAGCAGAGCCGTCTACGCCAACACCTCTGCAAGCTACGCTATTTGGCGGCCTTGGCGGTATATTAGTCGTACTTAGCATTGTTGCACTAGACAAAGTTAAAATTGACGACCCAGTGGGTGCTATCTCAGTGCACGGTGTGGTAGGTCTTCTTGGTCTAATCCTTGTACCTTTCACAAACGACGGTTCAAGTATCACAGGTCAGCTAATTGGTGCCGCGACTATCTTTGTATGGGTATTTGTAGTGAGCCTTATCGTGTGGCTAGTGATTAAAGCAGTGATGGGTGTACGTGTGAGCGAAGAAGAAGAGTTCGACGGCGTAGACATGAGCGAATGTGGTCTGGAAGCATACCCAGACTTCACAAGCGGCCGTTCGTAAGAGAGTCTCGATTAGGCAAAGCAATAATTACAACAATAATGTCTTATCACTTCCTTTTAAGCCCCGCTATTGCGGGGCTTTTTTCGTCAACGTAGCCGTATTGAAGGCGTCGGAATAGTGAAAAAAGCACTGTAGAAAAGGGCCTAGGCGTAATGTGACAATAACGCTACACTATGAAGCAATCTGCTCATGCAAGGCCCTAAATAACCTTCGCAGTAAACAAAGGAACATTATGACTGCAAACGTACGACTTCTCTCTTTGGTACTTGTACTTTTTAGTGTTAATTGCTTAGGCTACGACAGGGTAACCGGGCAGCCTTTTGCCAGTCGCTCTGAGGTTATTGCGAAAAACGGGATGGCAGCAACCAGTCAGCCGTTAGCTACACAAGTGGCGCTCGATATTTTAAGGCAAGGCGGTAGCGCGGTAGATGCTGCTATTGCAGCCAATGCAATGCTAGGTTTAGTTGAGCCCACGGGAAGCGGTGTTGGCGGTGATTTATTTGCTATTGTTTGGGATGCCAAAGCAGAAAAGCTCGTAGGACTAAACGCTTCAGGCCGTTCTCCAAGGCAGTTAACAAAAGACGTTTTTGCCGAACGCGGGTTGCATCAAATACCTAAATTTGGCCCACTTCCAGTCTCGGGGCCCGGTGCCGTAGACGGTTGGTTTATGCTTCATGATAAGTTTGGCAAGCTGCCCATGTCCACGTTGCTTACGCCTGCTATCAAATATGCCCGAGAAGGGTTTCCCGTGTCTGAGGTTATTGCTTACTACTGGCAAATGAATTACGCGCGTATCGGTCACTACGATGGGTTTGCAGACACCTTTTTGCTTGACGGTAAAGTGCCGCAAAAAGGAGATGTTTTTAAAAATCCGGGGTTGGCGGTAACTTACGAAAAGATTGCCACAGGTGGGCGCGACGCATTTTATAAAGGCGATATCGCGCGTACGATTGATGCCTATATGAAATCTCAAGGGGGCTATTTATCATATCAAGACTTATCGTCGCATACCTCTGAGTGGGTCGAGCCGGTTTCGGCGAATTATCGAGGCTACGACGTCTGGGAGCTACCGCCTAACGGACAAGGCATTGCCGCCTTACAAATACTCAATATATTAGAACACTACGATATTGAGGGTATGGGCTTTAATTCTGCCGATTATATCCACACTTTTGTTGAAGCCAAAAAGCTTGCCTTCGAAGACCGAGCAAAGTTTTATGCGGACCCCGATTTCAACGAAATCCCTGTCGACTGGCTCATTTCTAAAGAATACGCTGCTAAGCGCAAAACCCTCATTGATAACGAGCGGGCAGCAAACCGTGTCGATGCAGGTATTTACGAAGGCGATACCATCTACCTCACTGTGGCTGACAAAGACGGCAATATGGTGTCGCTAATACAGAGCAACTACCGCGGCATGGGTTCTGGAATGACGCCGCCCGGGCTAGGCTTTGTACTGCAAAACAGAGGTGAAATGTTTACGCTTGAAGAGGGCCATTTCAATGAATACCGGCCAGGTAAAAGACCTTTTCACACGATTATTCCGGCTTTTGTCACGAGAAATGGTAAACCTGTTTTAAGTTTTGGCGTGATGGGGGGCGGTACTCAGCCTCAAATGCATGCCCAGATTATCGTGAATATTCTCGACTTTGGCATGAACCTGCAAGAAGCTGGCGACGCGCCTAGAATACTCCACAGCGGTTCGAGCAGCCCAACAGGCGCGCTCATGACCGATGGTGGCTTCGTGAGTTTAGAATCAGGGTTTAGTGAGACGGTGCAGCGAGAGCTGATGGAGCGAGGTCATAAGCTTCAGCGTGTAGTGGGAGCCTTTGGTGGTTACCAAGCTATTGCGTGGGATGAGCAGAAAGGCGTTTATTTCGGTGCCTCGGAAAGCCGAAAAGATGGACAAGCCGCAGGCTATTAAGCACACTAGGGTAAAGAATAAACAGTAAGTTCTATGCAATAATAAGGCACTGCTTCGCGAGAAATGGTTTTCAATCTTGAATCAGTAGTCATAACGTAAGTAGGGTTCACTTTACGCGAGTAGCGAATTTTACAAAGACGTCAATAATAACAAGAGCAGCGATGACACAACCACAAAAAGGCCTCTGCGCTGAGCCAAATTTACATGCACAGTACTTGTTACTGAATGTCATTGACGATGATAGTCAAGCGGTGCGCGCTAAACTCTCTCGCGTGCTGGATATTTTCGAGCATTTCGAAAATGAGCATTATGAAGCCATGGTGACAGGGGTCGTTGCGATTGGCACTAACTATTGGACAGAGGTATACCCTGGCCTCATCCCTATAGAACTTGCCCCTTTCCCTGATATGCAGTGTGAAGATAGAAGCGCGCCGACCATGCCATGCGATCTGTTTATTCAAATTCGCGCTGACCGGTTAGATATCTGCCATGCGGTGGGTATTGAAGTGATGGATCTATTGCGTATTCACGTTGAGCTAGTGGAGCAAATTCGCGGCTTTAGATACTTGGATGGACGGGATCTCAACGGGTTCTTATACGGGGCCGATAATCCCCGGGGTATGAAGCGCCGTAAAGTCGGTATCATTGGCGAAGACGACCCTGATTTTAGCGGTGGTAGCTACGTTCATATTCAGCGTTATCGACATGATTTACGTCGCTGGAATAGCCTTTCAAGTCGACAGCAAGAACAAGTGATGGGGACGACCCAAGAGCATAACTTGGTAAGCAGTGAGCAATCCGAATCATCCCATAGTGTTAGAGCGAGCACCGTCGCCCCCGATGGCGATGAGCCTAGGTTAATTAAACAAGGCATGCCTTATGGGGATATGGCATCACAAGGCTTGTTCTTCGTTAGTTGTAGTGCAAGCGCTCGGCCATTTAAGCAGATGCTTCATAGCCAAATTTATGGCAACGGAGAAGGGGATTACGATCGTTGGTTAGACTTTACCAGTGCAGAGACAGGCGCAGCTTTTTTTGCGCCATCAATAACCTTTATTCGTCAGCAAGCCAAGCTATCAGATGTCTAACGTGAAGTATAATAACTAAACTTTCAAAAAAGGGCCTGCACGTGAAGTAGGCGGTACTTTGAAAACACCGTTAAAGCACTAATGCACCGTCCCAATCATGTTTAAGATCTAAACTTCTATAAATTCGGCATACATCAAGGTGATGATGTACAAGTGAGTCATCAGGGCTAATGGCTAGGGCTGTCTCGAAAAAGGCAATGGCCTCTTCCCATTGTTGATTAATTCTGCATGCTAAGCCAGCAGCAACCTTAGTTTGTACGGCCAGCTTTTTAGCTTGCTCTTCCTCTGATAGGTGACTTAACACCTCGTATATCTCAATCGGGGCTTTGCGGCCCTTAACTCTAACCCAATCCAGTAACCGAGTTTTTACTGGATAGCCGGGGCCTATAATTTGAAGTAGTTGTGCGCTTACAATAATATCGGCCTGGTATTTAGGGGTTAGCGCCTCTAATCGTGAAGCAATATTCACACTATCGCCGATAACGGTGGTATCCATTCTATCTTCAGAGCCTACAGTACCCATAATAACGGGGCCAAAATGAATACCAATTCCCATATTGATGGGTTCGTAACTGCTGTTTTTTCTATGCCCGTTGTAGATGGTTAATGCTTTGCGTAAATCAAGGGCAGCTTGAACGGCATCCAAGGCTTTTTGCTGAGATGTACCGCCTTGATGGTCGAATAACGCCATAATGGCGTCACCCATAAACTTATCAATAAAACCGCGGTTTTGGTGAATAGGGTCGTTCATTCGGGTGAAGTAAGAATTGAGGAAGTTCATCAATTCCTGGGGGGTTATCCTTTCAGAGAAACCGGCAAACCCGCGGATATCACAAAACATAATGGCAACATCGTTTTCAGCAGCATAGCCGAGGCCGAGCGAGTCCACTTCAGTGTTCGCCATGTGTTCAACGAATTGCCTAGGTACAAATTTTTGGAAGGTTTGGGTGAGCTTTAACGCTTCGTCAGCAGCAGCTTGAAAACGTGCTTCGTCGGCTGCTTGAAGGGTAGCGACCCGAGTACTTGCACTGCGAGAGAGCGCTTTTTTTAGACGGTACTTAAAGCGTCTGCTGCGTCTGATATACAGGAAAGTAATTGCCGTGCTGTAAATTACAAGTGCGCATAGTGCGCTTGTCTGCCAATCCATTGTTAACCACACCTTTCAACTTCTTATAAATATAGAGCTACTAGGGATAGCCCAAAAGGAATTTAAGATACGTTTAAGAAAAGTATAAAGAAGAGAACGGCACTAGCACATTACTTTTGATTACATTTACATTCTGCTAGCGCCGGACTTTTATTAACAATTAAGAGGACATTAACTTATAACGTTGAGAATACCTTGTCTGCCGCAGCAAGCGTCTTCTCAATAACTTCAGCGTCGTGGGCTTTTGAAACAAAACCTGCTTCATAAGAGGCAGGTGCCAGGTAGACGCCTTGTTCTAACATACCGTGGTAAAACTTATTGAACTGTTCGGTATTACAGTTAATGGCCTGCTTATAGTTGGTAACTTTCTCTACGTCAGTAAAGAATATCCCAAACATACTGCCCGCAATATTAGTAGTTAGGCTAATATTGTGCTTATCTGCTAGGGCTTGGAAACCGTCCACCAAAGCTTGGGTGTTTTCAAAGATAGAGTCGTACAGGCCTGGCTGTTTAATTTGCGTCAATGCGGCAAGGCCTGCAGCCATAGCAACTGGGTTACCTGACAATGTGCCCGCCTGATAGACTGGGCCAGTTGGGGCAATGTGGGTGATAATATCGCGGCGTCCACCGAAGCAGCCCACCGGCATACCACCACCAATCACTTTACCTAAACAGGTTAAGTCAGGTTTTACGTTGAAGCGCTCTTGCGCGCCGCCGCGAGAAACGCGGAAACCAGTCATAACCTCATCAAAAATCAAAACGCTGCCGTATTGGTCACAGATAGCGCGTAGCCCTTCTAAAAACCCTTCTACAGGCGGAATGCAGTTCATGTTACCGGCTACAGGCTCAACAATAATGCACGCGATATCATCGCCGTGAGTTTCGAAAATCTCTTTTACGCTGTCTAGGTTGTTATATTCAACGGTAAGCGTGTGCTCTGCCACGTTTGCCGGCACGCCAGGGGAGCTAGGAACGCCAAGAGTGAGCGCGCCAGACCCCGCTTTTACCAACAATGAGTCGGCATGACCGTGGTAACAACCTTCAAATTTCACAATCTTGTTTCTGCTGGTGTAACCACGAGCAAGGCGAATAGCTGACATGGTGGCTTCAGTACCTGAATTTACCATGCGTACCATTTCCATAGATGGCACCATTTCGCTTACCAATTCAGCCATAATTACTTCGGCTTCAGTTGGCGCGCCGAAAGAAAGGCCACTGTAAGATGCCTCTATGACTGCTTCGCGAATTGGGGCGTTGTTGTGGCCAAGGATCATTGGGCCCCAAGACTGGATGTAGTCGATGTATTGCTTGCCATCCGCATCCCACATGTAAGCGCCGTCTGCTTTAGTAATAAAGCGAGGAGTACCGCCCACTGCTTTAAAAGCGCGAACAGGTGAATTTACGCCACCGGGAATGGTTTTCTGGGCGCGGGTAAATAGGGCTTCAGATTTTTGCATGTAATTACTTACTCTTGTTGCTGTACCAAACCACATCGCGTTCGTACTTGGTGAGAAGGTTTTCTACCCCAAGTGTTAATGCAAATAATGCCATTCTCACAAGCACACCGTTATCGGTTTGCCTAAAAATGGCGAGGTTCGGATTAAGGTTTAGATCGTTATCTAATTCGTTGGCTTCCATACGTGAATCGCGAGGAAGTGGATGCATAATAACGGTCTTTGACTGAAAGTGTTTGGTGTAAATAGACTGATTAAGTCTAAATTTACCACGGTATTTGTTGGCTTCTTCTTGCGATGGAAAGCGCTCTTCCTGAATGCGGGTTTGATAGCAGATATCTGCATCCATATTCCCTTCAAGGGTGTCAGTAATGGTAAGTTGGTGGCCGGCATTTTCAATCGCATCAATGATGGGCTGGGGCATCGCCAGCTCTTTTGGCGAAATAAGCGTAAAGCGGATATTGTTAAACAAGCACAAAAGGCGCGATAGAGAGTGTACCGTGCGCCCGTATCTTAAGTCCCCAATCATGGCAATGTGCAAACCGTCAATGCCGTGACCATTGTATTCCAATTCCCGTTTAATTGTGAAAAGGTCAAGCAGCGCCTGAGTAGGGTGCTCGTTCGCACCGTCGCCCCCATTGATTACCGGTACGCGGCTGCCTTCTGCAAACTCAGCTACGGAGCCTGCCGCGGGGTGGCGCATGGCGATAATGTCGGAGTAGCCGCTTAACACACGTGCCGTATCGTAAAGCGACTCCCCTTTTGCTAGCGCCGAACTCGACATGCCGGTAGTTTCTCTTACCTCGCCGCCTAATAGATTAAAGGCAGTCCCGAAACTCACTCGGGTACGAGTGCTAGGTTCAAAGAAAAGGTTACCGAGAATAGCGCCATCAAGCACCGTGGTGCGCTTTTGCCGCGTGGCATAGGGCTTCATAGAATTGGCAACTGAGAAGACTTTCTCAATGGCCTCGCGATCGAATTGATTAACCGAAAGAATGTGGTTACCGGTAAAGTCAGACATGCGCTTCTCAATCATCAACGAAAACGGCGCTAGTGTATAATACCCCTTCATACAAGTCATTAGGGCACAGGCATCTTTACCCTACGTTTTTTACGCTATGTACGAGGCAGATGTGGCTTTTAACATATCATTACAGGGAACTACGTGAGCCGGATTGCTGCGTATAATGTGTAAAGAGTAAAAGAATTTTTTCCGCTGCTTGTGCAACGTGTGACTGAATTTCTTCATTCGAAAGTGGCGATTGAATGCCACAAAGCATCATGGTGTGATAATCACCTTTTAACAACGAGCAATAGTCACACGCTAGCTGGTGAGCGAGGTCGTGATTTAAGCTGCCTCGACCAAACGTCTCAATCACATCGCTTAATGTCTCAAGTGACGCTTCAGGGCCAGCCTGATAAAACAGCGTTGCGACATGGGGGTTGTTTACTGCCTCTGCAATGATGACGCGAAAAATGGCGATGGCGTCTGGGTCTTGCAACAATCGCATAAACTGATGGCCTACTTTTTGTAAACATTCAAATAGTGAAAGGGCGTTTGAGGTTGCGTTGATAAGTTGCTGGGTATCGAGCTGATATGACCGGCATTTCGAGGTAATTGCCGCCTTAAATAAAGCGTCTTTGCTTTCAAAGTGGGAATAGACCGTTTGTTTAGATACACCAGAGGCCTTCGCGACGGTGTCCATTGAGGTGTTAGCGAACCCTTCTTTCAAGAAAAGGCGAGAAGCCGCATGCAAAATCATGTGATATTTTTCTTCACTCTTTGGTCGACCTTGCTTTTTTATCGTAGGCAATGCACTTCTCACTATTTGTTAAATATTTATATATCAAACTGGACGGTCTAGTATTAATATACTAGCATAGCTCAATAAGTATGCAAATGTGGTCTAGAGCGTGCTCTAGAATAGTTAAGGGATTCATTATGTCAGCTGCGGCGTCGCCTGCTAAAAGTGGCAAGCTAATACTCGTTATTTCTATTGTCGTGTTTATTGCAGCTCTGGTTGTACTTCTTATGACCGCAGGCTTAGGCAACGCAACGCAAGCCCCAGAAGCACGATTGCCTGTTGCCGTATCCACAGGCACCATCAAAATACAATCGGGTTTCGAAACACCAATTAATGTCTTTGGCCTGGTTGAATCGCCTAAAGCTGCATCCCTGTCTTTTGACGTGGCGGGTCAAGTCACCACACTACTTGTTGAAGAGGGAGATGTGGTTAGCCAAGGCGACATCTTAGCGCGACAAGATTTACAGCGCCTCAATGCGAGAAAGCGCGAACTTCAGGCCTCTCTTGAACGCGCTAACGCCGACCTGGCACTTGCTCAAGTTAACAGTGATAGAACGACATCACTGGTTGAGAGAAAGCTGGAGTCAGCGCAGCGTCTTGACGAGGTAAAAGCCAGCCTGAATGTCGCAAAAGCGCAGGTTAGCGAAATCAAGGCTGCGCTGAATTCCCTTAATGTTGAAATGCGCAAAGCCACACTTATTTCTCCTTTTGACGGCGTAGTCAATCGCCGTTTTTTAGATGAAGGCAGTGTCGTAAACGCTGGAAGCCCTGTGTTTGGGCTCACTAGTATCGAGAACTATCAAGCGCGGTTTGCTGTTCCAGCCGACGTTATTGATCAGTTTGAGGTGAATGAGCCCGTTCTTGTAAAAGTCGGTGACATAAACGTAGCAGGTACTGTCACGCAGCGTCTTCCCATTCGCAACGTGCAAACCAGAACTGTTGATATTCTTGTCACATTGAACAGTAACGAGCGAGTTCGACCTGGCGATATGGCTATTTTATCTGGCTTTCGTTCTCATACAGAGACCGGAGCTTGGTTGCCAGTTAATGCGTTAAGTAACGGGTTACGCGGGTTGTGGCGTGTGTTTGTATTATCAAATAAGAAAAATACCACCCTAGAAGCGCGTATTGTTGAAGTGGTGTATACCGACGGCAATAATGCGTTTGTTCGCGGTGCGCTCAAAGACGGCGAAATTTATGTCAATGAAGGCACTCATAAGCTGGCTCCCGGGCAAATGGTGTCTATTCCAAGCCAGCATAAAGCTGGGGCGCGCTAGTGAAAACCTTCAACTTTGATAAAGACAAATCGTACCCGTGGTACACGCTTTTTTACCGCCGAGGACACCTGTTGGTGTTAAGCCTGCTTATTCTTATAACCGCTGGCCTTTCCGCCTTAGGCTCACTTCCACGTATAGAAGATCCACGAATAGATACCCGAAATGCACTTATCATAACGCAATATCCAGGTGCTTCAGCTGAACGAGTAGAAGCCTTAGTGAGTGACGTACTTGAAGATAGGCTAAGGGAAATCTCCGAAATTAAGGAAGTAAAGTCTACCTCTCGCGCAGGTATTTCAATCATTTTAATTGAAACGCAAGACTGGATTAACAATACCAGTAACGAGCAACTTTTCAGTGAAATTCGCGATGCGATTGGGGCGGCAGCGGAATTATTCCCGGAAGGTGCAATGGCGCCTATCTTCGATGAAAAGCGCGGGGCTACCGCATTCACCTTACTGCTTTCTGTTCGCGCCGAACACTTTGAAAATACACCTATTACGCTAACCGCCCGCCTAGCCCAAGAGCTCACCGACAGGCTGCGTAACGTAAGTGGAACCGAATTGGTTCGCGTCTATGGCGCGCCTGAAGAGGAAATAAGCGTTAATATCGACCCAATTAAACTTGCAGCCACCGGCCTCAACCTGCAGCAGGTCAGTGCGTTAATTCGTCGCGCCGACCCTAAGCTTCCCGCAGGCATGCTAAACACACAACAAAGCAATTTGCGTTTTACCGTGGGTGAGGGGCTTAACGGCGTAAATATGATTGCTTCAATTCCTTTGGTTAACCAGCAAGGCCGCTATTTACGTGTCGAAGACGTTGCTACGGTAGAGCGAGGCTACAAAACGCCACGCAATGAAGTGGCCTTTTTAAACGGTGAAGAATCAATTTTTGTTGCGGCGCGAATGCAGCCTTCTCTTCGCTCGGATGTATGGACGAAAAACGCGCTAGCGGTGGTGGAGCAGTTTAACCGGGATTTTAGTGGTACTTTAACGGCCACTGTGGCGTTTGAGCAAAATGAGTACACCGCCACTCGCCTAGCCGACTTATCTATGAATCTGTTGATGGGTTGTGCAGTAGTCATGCTGGTTATTTTGCTTTTCATGGGCTTTCGCGCTGCGTGGATTGTGGGGCTTGCATTACCTTTGTGCGCGGCGTTTGCGTTATTTTCGTTAAGTTTTTACAACGAGCAAATTCACCAGATGTCTATTTTCGGCATGATCATCGCCATCGGCTTGCTTATAGACAACGCGATTGTTATCACCGACGAGATACGCATTAATTTGCAAGATTCGAATTTAACGCGGGTTGGGGCTATGGCGAAAAGTGTGTCTCACTTATTTGCTCCCCTTTTAGCGTCAACCCTTACCACTATCTTGGGCTTTATGCCTATCTTTTTGCTAGACGGAAACATCGGTGATTTCGTAGGGCCAATTGCGATAAGCGTGGTCATGGCATTAATTGGTTCGCTGTTCATTTCCCTTACGATAATTGCTGCGCTTGCCGCCCGTTTCTTACCAAAAAACGATGGTGAATCTGCACAGGGTATGGCGTCGCAATCATGGTGGAAAGTGGGCCTTCAAGCACCGAATCTCAGTCTTGCGTTTAAACGGCAGCTTGGCCGATGGATTAAACAGCCTGTTTTAGTGCTGTCTGTTATCGCAGTGCTTTGCTTGTCGGGGTTCGTGCTATCGGGAACCTTAGCCAACGTGTTCTTCCCAAGTGCAGACAGAGATCAGTTTGAAGTGTATTTGTGGACGAAAGAGGGAAGCAGTCTCGACAATACCACCGCCTACGTTAAAAAAATTGATAGCGCGATACGCGCAGAGCAAAGTGTAAAGCAAGTAAGTTGGCTGGTGGGCGGCTCGGCCCCTTCAGTGTATTACAATCAAATGATGACCCGCGATAACATGCCGTATTTTGCTAATGCGGTGGTATCGACTGATACCGTAGAAGATGCGGTCAACCTTGTAGGCAAGTTACAGCGAGACCTTGATATTGCCTATCCGAAAGTACAAATTGTTGTTCGCGCCTTTGGTCAAGGCCCGCCTATAGCGGCGCCGGTGGAAGTAGAGATCTTTGGCCCAGACCTTAACATCCTAAACGACCTAGGGGATAAGGTGCGCATGTTAATGTCACAAGTAGACGGTATTTCCCAGTCAACTGCCAGTATCTCTATGGGCGAGCCAGAATTAAAAATTAACGCTGATAGCGACAACTTATCGTATTTAGGTTTGACTCTGTCTGAACTTGCCAATCAAATGCAGATTAACTTTTCGGGAATAACTGGCGGCTCGGTGTTAGAAAGCACAGAAGAGATCCCTGTTCGCGTTAGGCTTGATGAGGCATTTAGGCAAAATGTAACGGGCGTCGATGCTATGCCTATTCCAGTGGCCGGTAACAACGCTATTTCTTGGTCGCCGCTTGCCGCCGTGACGCATTTGTCGCTACAGCCTGCTACTAGCAGTATTACCCGGGTCGATGGAGAGAGGCTAAATAGAATTCAGGCATTTTTATTACCCGGCGTACCGGCCATAGATGCCAGTAATCATTTGCGTGACTTGTTAGAAAGCCGTCTCATTCTGCCCGAGGGCTATCGAATTCACTTAGCGGGAGATGCCGACGAGCAACAGCAGGCGCTAGGTAAGCTTGCCACCTATGCTCCGGTGCTATTGGTGTTGATGGTAACCACGTTAATCTTAACGTTTACCAGTCTTCGTTTGGCTGGCGTTATTGGCCTAGTGGCCATACTGTCGGTGGGGTTGGGTATGTTTAGCTTATGGATTTCTGGTTTACCCGTAGGCTTCAATCCGCTACTTGGCTGCGCCGGGCTTATTGGTGTTGCTATTAATGGGTCTATCGTGGTGATTGCCGCGATAAACGCCAACCCAAAAGCGAAGCAGGGCGACACTAAAGCTATTGTTGAAGAAACCATGAGCTGCAGCCGTCATATTCTGTCGACGACCTTTACCACGGTGGGGGGCTTAATTCCTTTATTACTCTTTAGCGAAGGGAGCTTCTGGCCGCCGTTGGCAGTGGTGCTGGCAGGGGGCGTTGGGTTCTCTGTGATATTGTCGTTAGTTTTTACCCCTACCATAGTGGCGGCGTTTCAAAGATATCGATATAGAAATCACACATTGGCATAATTTTACGGTTAAACTATCCCTTTTTACTAAACGTATAAGTTAGGCTTATTAGCGTATGCGAAAATCAAACCCCTTATTGCGCTGGTGGCATACTGACTGCGTAAAATGTAAGCGCATAAGACTTTATATCGTTTGGGCCATAATTATGTTGGTGGTGTATCTCTATGTCTGGCACTAGTGTTGAACCTATCTATATTCGAGCAGCGTCTAAAAGTAACGGCATTACCAGTTTAGTGCTGGGATGCGTGGGGCTTATTGCTGCCGCGTTATGGCTGGCTTTCTTACCCGATTGGTTATTTTTAGCGGGCATCTTCCTAACCAGTGCGGCGCTCGTGTGTTTATTAGTCGGCTACTTCAAAATTCGCGAGCCAGACTACAGCTTAGAGATTGCGAAAGACTACATCACTTATCGCCACCGTTTAGGCAGTTGGCGCATCCATTGGGAGAACTTACAGCGGGCCGATTGCCCTCGCGTTAGGCATGGTTTAGACCATATCCCTCTTGAAACCATAGGGTTTAAGATTAAAAGTTATACAGACTTTTTAAATACCATTTCGCCAAGACTAGCGACCCATTTGTTGATGGAGCAACGGCCTTTGCTTATGCAAAATACCGATGAAAACTGTGCCTCAGGCAGTTGCTATGAACAATCGATGTTTGATGATAAACAGTACGTTATGGAAGACGGCACCGTTATAAAAGGGATTAAAGCTATGCTGGCTCATCGCATGGTTGAGCTAAGAAAGCGTCTTGGTTTTGATATTTTTATTGCCAGCTCAGAGCTTGACCGCGATGTGGGTGAATTCGCCGCACTTATAGCCCAATGCCAACAGGCGAGGCAGAGTATTGAAACGCAGGCTACGGTGCACGTTCAAGATTAGAACGTGCCATTATGGTTGATGCTTTCTCTTATCACCTTTTTGGCTTCTTCGAGTAGGGCTGGTAAATGTTCATCGACCATGGCATGTTGTCCTAATTTAAGCGCGCTCTCAGTTTCATTGGCCAAATGTTGCATTCTTGGTAGACCCGTGTAGCAACACGCGCCGTGAAGCTTATGCACCTCTGCTTTAAGCGCGTTGTAATCTTTTGCGTTCCATAGTGCTGAAAGGGTATCGATCGTCTCTGGAAGCTGCGCAATAAAGCTATCAAGCATCTCTTTAGCCGTATCCTGATTCTGATTGGCACGCTTTAAGGCAAGCTGCCAGTCGATAGAAGGGAATACAATCTCTCCCGGCTCAATACTGTGGCACCACGATTTAATTAAGGTGATCAGCAGGTCAACTTCTATGGGCTTAGGCAAGTAGTCATCCATTCCTGATGCCAGCAGTCGGTCTTGCTCTTCTTTGAACGCATGGGCGGTTACTGCCACAATAGGGGTGCCCATATTTAATGGCGATTTTCTAATTTCTCTGGTGGCCTGCACGCCATCCATACCCGGCATTTGCACGTCCATTAAGATAAGGTCAAATTCTTGTGTTTGGCACTGATTTACTGCGTCTTGCCCATTGATGGTAGTAATCAGCTCAATAGGGGAGTGGTCAAGCCAAGTATGTAGGAGCTTAAGGTTCATTTCCATATCGTCAACGGCTAAGACCTTCACTTTGGGCAAGCTTCCAATTTTCTCAATCATCGCATTTTTAGCCGGTGTCACTTTACAATGAACCAAACTATCGAGTTTAGTTAACGTCATTGGCATGCGCACTTGTGAATGGAAGTGTTGCGAGAGGCTAGGGTATTGAGCGAATGGCTCTGGACCCGAGTACCAAAGAATGCGTTTTTGCGCGGGGAACTGAACAAAACGGCTAAGGTATGCATCTCGCAAGCTCATTTTGCTTACGGGCACGGCGGCCATAAAGAAATCATATTGACCAGTAAGTGTAGCCAAGTAATCTAGCGATTCTACCGAGATTACCTGCGCCCCCAAGATAGACAACATGTTAGCGCTTGCACGACGCGTTGCAGGCACGGGGTCAAAGATAACCACTTTTTTGCCTAGCCAGTCTTCATTGCTGCTTAGTGCGTATTTTTGACTTAACTGGGTCATACGAAGAGAAACGATAAACGTTGAGCCTTGGCCAAGTGCGCTTTTAAGGGTTAAGTCGCCGTTCATTAAGCGCACTAGTTCCCTGCTAATAACCAGCCCTAACCCCGTACCTTGGTAGTTGCGATTCAAGGCATCATCAACTTGCGAAAACGCGTTAAACAGCTTCTTTCTATCTTGGCGGCTAATGCCTATGCCCGTATCTTCGATAGTCATATTCACTTCGTGGATACCGTGGGGTAGTGCGCGGCCTCTCACTGAAAAGGTTATTGTACCGCTTGATGTGAATTTTAAGGCATTGCTTAGCAAATTGTTCAGCACCTGCTTGATGCGAAACACGTCGCCAATGAGTTTTTCAGGCAGCGGATGTAAATCAAAAACAAACTCAAGGTGTTTACTGTGAGAAGACTTCGCCATAATGGTGACCATTTCTTCTAGCAGTTTGTTAGGGGAGAAAGGCTGGTTATTAATGGTTAACTTACCCGCTTCAATCTTGGAAAAATCTAATACGTCATTGACGATAGTGAGCAGGTTATCGGCGGCGGTATTTACTATTCTTACTTGCTCTTGCTGATCCGTGGGCAGTGAAGCATTATTCAATTCTTTGCTGAAGCCTAAAATGGCATTGAGGGGCGTGCGAATCTCATGGCTCATGTTGGCAAGGAACTGAGACTTAACATTACTGGCTTTGATCGCGTCTTTTCGCGCAATATCTAAGCGGGCATTTTGTTCTTCAATAAGCTCAACATTGTTGCGCAGGTCATTGGTGGCCTGTTCGACTTCGCTTTCAAGCTGGCTTCTGCTCTTTTCCATAAGGGCGAACGAGAAGAGGCCGGCTTCAAGGAATACCCCTACTTGGAAACAGTAAGTGGTAAAGTCGTTGGAAGGGAGTACACCGATAAGGCTTAGCATTCCCACGATAGCGCCGGTGGCAAGCATACCCCATGCGAAGATGAAGTACCGGGCCGGTTTGAAGTTATTAAAGAAGGCTTCAAAGCCCGCATAGATATAGCTTAAAATGGCAACAAGCCCAACGCCATACACTAAATTGTTTTTCCAAATTGAAGGCAGTAGGTCAACGAAGCAAATAAGGCCGGTTAGCCCTTGGCAAACCAATAGCAATTTAATAATGGGGTGCGCAGTAGGGGAATGGCTATTCGTCTCCAAAAATGTCATGGTAAAGACCCCAGAACTTATACCAATAATCACAAAGATAAGCTCGGAATGACCGACTAGCCAAGAGGGAATTCCTTGGCTAAATACAAGCTGGATATGGCCGCCCCACACAAACTGCCATAAAAGCACCGCACCAATATAACCCACATAAGCAATCAGGCTTTTCTCTCGAACACCAAAGAAGAGGGCTAAATTGTAGATGGCGAGGATAAGTAACCCTCCATAAAAAAAGCCCCACAGCATACTGTCGGCTTGGAAATAGCTGCTGTGAATAGGCTCTGCCTGAATGCGAAGTGGTGCGATTAAGCTAGATGAGCGGCTTTCAATGCGGATGTATAGGTCGACGGCGTCGCTATCAGACAGTTCAATACGAAAGGTCGGGACGCGAAAACGCTGCTCTTTTTGCGCTTTTCCCTGGTGACTTTGTTTTATGACTTTACCGTTTTTAACCAAATAAAAGTCAACGCTATCTAGTTGACTGAAGTTAATTGTAAATACCCAATCTTCTTCATTTGATACATTGGCTACAGAGGTAAGCAACCACATACCGTTGTTGCGAAAGCCAAAGTTAGGATTGTCGTGGGGATGCATCAAAAAGTCGTTTCGGCGCCTCGATACATCGCTAATGGTAAGTTGGTAGTCGGTTTCAAATAAAAAGTACAGTGAATCAGACAAGTCTAGCGTACTTTCTTCATCGAAAAGTTGCTCGATATGCTGAGCATAAGCAGTGGAGGCTAAGCCGCTAGCTAAAAAAAAGAAAAGAAAAAAGAATACGCGAAAGATAGCCATGATTATCTGTACTTTTAACCGTTTAATTAGGATTTTTTGTTATTTTGGGATTGAATAGTGAAGGGCAAAATTCAATCTTCCCTATTTAACCACTCTCTTTGAAGAATAACAAAACAAACACTTATGCCGTAAATTGGGGTAAATATACTCAGCCAAAGCCGCGACATTTGGTTTGAAAGATTGCACACCATTGCGCTTTACCCCACAATAGCATTTAACGCTTCCGTGCTTTCACCTAGTGGTGCGCTAACAACGCGTGGAAGACCGCCGTATTATCACGAGCGCATTGGTATTAATAACAAAACGAAAAAATTATCATGAGTGACGAGATCATCATTAATCGCGATGGGGTAGAGCAACTTCCTCTTCGACGCTTCACCGAAGACGCTTATCTTAACTATTCCATGTACGTCATCATGGACCGGGCCCTGCCGCATATTTCTGACGGTTTAAAGCCCGTTCAGCGCCGCATCATTTATGCCATGTCTGATCTTGGCTTAAACGCAAGCGCCAAATATAAGAAGTCGGCCAGAACCGTCGGTGATGTATTAGGTAAGTTCCACCCTCACGGCGACTCGGCGTGCTATGAAGCTATGGTGCTTATGGCGCAGCCCTTTTCGTATCGCTATCCGCTGGTGGATGGCCAAGGGAACTGGGGGGCACCAGACGACCCTAAATCCTTTGCTGCCATGCGTTATACCGAAGCCAAGCTATCTCGTTTCGCCGAAGTCTTGTTAAACGAACTAGGCCAAGGCACGGTCGACTGGGTACCTAATTTCGATGGTACATTAGAAGAGCCAAGCGTTTTGCCTGCTCGTCTCCCCCACATTTTGTTAAATGGGGTAACGGGGATTGCGGTAGGTATGGCGACAGATATTCCGCCGCATAACGTTAGAGAGTTAGCTAATGCCTGCGCAATGCTGTTAGACAACAGTAAAGCCGAATTAAGCGATGTCCTTGCGCATGTAAACGGGCCAGACTACCCAACTGAAGCGGAAATCATTACGCCGAAGGCTGATATACAAAAGCTTTATGAGACAGGTAGAGGCTCTATTAAAATGCGCGCTGTATATAGTGAGGAAAGCGGTGACGTGGTAATTACAGCACTACCGCACCAAGCCTCGGGCGCAAAAATTCTCGAACAAATAGCTGCCCAAATGCAGGCTAAAAAGCTGCCTATGGTCAGCGACCTTCGCGATGAATCTGACCACGAAAACCCAACTCGATTGGTTATCACGCCTCGTTCAAATCGCGTTGATGTGACCCAGCTAATGCAGCATTTATTCGCTACAACCGACCTTGAGAAAAATTATCGGGTAAATCTGAACATGATAGGGCTAGATGGTCGCCCTCAGGTTAAAGATTTGCGCACCATTTTGACAGAGTGGCTTCAGTACAGAAAAGATACCGTAACGCGCCGCTTGCAATACCGCCTCGATAAAGTACTGGCTAGACTTCACATCCTTGAAGGTTTGTTAATTGCGTTTTTGAATATCGATGAAGTTATCGAAATCATTCGAACCTATGACAAGCCCAAGCCAGAGTTAATGTCTCGCTTTGGGCTAAGCGATAAACAAGCTGAGGCTATCCTTGAGTTAAAGCTTCGTCATTTAGCCAAACTAGAAGAAATGAAAATTAAAGGTGAGCAGGATGAGCTTGCCGCAGAGCGGGATAAGCTTCAGCAATTGCTAGGTTCAGACCGCCGTCTTAAAACACTCATTAAAAAAGAAATTCTCGCTGACGCTGAAAAGTATGGTGATGATAGGCGATCGCCTATTGTGGAACGCGGTGAAGCGAAAGCTTTGTCTGAAAAGGAGCTGGTGCCGGCTGAATCGGTTACCGTTGTGCTTTCAGAAAAAGGCTGGGCACGCTGCGCGAAAGGGCACGATATTGACGCAGAGGGTTTGAGTTATAAAGCCGGTGACGGTTATTTATCTAGCGCAGAAGGCAAGAGTAATCAGCCCGCGGTATTTATGGATAGCTCGGGGCGCACCTTCTCGTGTGATGCACATGGGCTGCCATCGGCGCGCAGCCAAGGGGAGCCACTAACGGGGCGCTTTAGTATTGTCGGCGGTGAGTCCTTCCAGCATGCCATTATGGCACAAGACGACAGTAAGTTTCTGGTAGGTTCCGACGCCGGCTATGGCTTTGTTGGAACGTTTAAAGATATGGTGAGTAAAAACAAAGCGGGTAAAGCTTACCTATCGCTACCCACAGCGGCAAAAGTCATGAAGCCCACCCCCGTGACTAACCCTGATACCGACTGGTGCTTAAGTATTTCAAATGAAGGGCGCATGCTGATGTTCCCACTGCGTGATTTACCAAGCTTAGGCAAGGGTAAGGGTAACAAGCTTATTAATATTCCATCGGCGAAGTCACAGTCGCGAGAAGAATACGTCAAAATACTCACTGTAGTTCCGGATGGGGCGGCCATAAAAGTAGGTGCGGGTAAACGAAATATGACGTTAAGCGCTGAAGACCTGACCCATTATCAGGGGGAAAGAGGTAGAAGAGGGAATAAACTACCTAGGGGGCTACAGCGGGTTGATACCGTAGAAGTGGTTGTCGCTGACAAGGGTGAGGCGCCCGAAGATTTGGCATAAAGTTTAAGTTGTTCTTATGCTTAGGTGAACTACACTCAATTAAGGATTAAATGAGGATTTTACATGCTAGGCATAGTTTTTACGTCGTTAATCGATATGCTCGAGGAAAAAGTATCTCCTGAGTTCGCTGACGATGTCATCATGGAAGCTGAGTTAGAAAACGACGGCGCTTATACTGCAGTGGGCTACTACCCGTTTGAAGAAATGCAACGCTTACTTGGCGTGCTGGTGGAAAAAACGGGTAAGTCTGCTTATGAACTTTTATACGATTTCGGCTATTACCTGTTCGGCAAGCTTGCTGCAGTTCACCCAGATGTGTTAGCAAATACGAATGGCATGCTCGACATGCTGATGCACCTTGACGGGGATATTCATGTTCAAGTCAAAAAACTCTATCCCGATGCCGACTTACCCCGGTTTAAAGTACTCTCTCGCACCGATACCGCTATGCGATTACAGTACTATTCAGAAAGAGAGTTATACCCCTTAGCTGAAGGTTTGATGGACGCCGCAGCCGCGCACTACAACTGCAAGCTAGAGCGGGAAACGCACCAACTTGATACGCCACATACTTACGAATTTAGTATTTCTCTCGTTTCATAGGAGTGATCAATGGCTGATGATACGTCCTCCAGCACGCCTTCAAACGATCACGCCGCATTGCTTGAACGGCGATTGAAACGGGAGCGCGCAGCAAGAGAGCAGGCGGAAGCGTTACTCGTAGAGAAAATGGAAAGCTTGTACGAAACGCTTAAGCAAAGTCAAAATGCACAAAAGGATCTTGAGCTAGCGCTTTGGGCTTCTCAGGAGTCGTTTTGGAGCTGGAAAGCGCAATGCGATAGGATGGAGATACGCTCGTTTTCTCTTCATTCTGAGAGTGTATCAACATGGTCTGGTACGTTAATTCAATTATTAGAACGTGTGCATGAAGACGACATAGAAGGGCTTCAGTTCCACTGGAGTATGGCATTACACGGTAAGCGCGATCGTATAGAGTTCTCTTTTCGCCTAAAGCTAGATGAAGACTTCCAGTGGGTAAGGTTGCGTGGGCGTGTTTTAGAACGTGGAAACGCCGGCGAAGCATTGCACATAGTTGGTACGACAAAAGATATCACGCAACAGCGCAAGGCTGAGCAATCCTTTCATTTGATGGCATCGGCTTTTGCTAGTTCTCGAGAACCTATGCTGGTGCTTTCGCCTGACCTTGTTATTACCGAGTGTAACGATGCTTTCATTCAGTTAATTGGCGCGATGGTGAAAGACCAATGGGTTGGTCTAGATTTTAACCATATATTTATTACCGAAAAAGTCGATAAAGCGCAGTTAGCTTCGGATAAGCAAGTGCGTTTCGAGTCTAAAATTAAGACACAAAGCGGAGAAATCAGAGTCGTTGATATTTCGGTGGCGCTATTTGAGACCTATCAGCAAACTTCTTATCTCATAGCTACTATGCGCGATATCAGCGATCGCAAACGCAACGAGGCCAGACTACGGCAGCTCGCTCTTCACGATGAGTTGACTGGGTTATCAAATCGAAACTTTTTACGGGAATCTATTACTGGCTTAGTAGAGAGCAAAAAACCTTTCGTTTTAGTATTTATCGATTTAGACGGCTTTAAAGCGATTAATGATAACGCAGGGCATGAAAGAGGCGATATCGAGCTACAGCGGGTCGGCGCACAGCTTACCGCCATGTTCGGGCCAGTCGGTGAAGTCGGAAGGTGGGGGGGCGATGAGTTTATAGCGGTACTTCCTTCGCAAACATGTGAGAAAATAGCTGAAAAATCTCAGCAGCTTATTCACCACATCGAAGAAGACGTGGTTAGCGTTAAATCTTCAGAGCTAAGGTTATCGGCCAGTATCGGCATTGCCGACTTTCCCGCGCACAGCGACAGCATAGAAGGCTTGATACAATGTGCAGATGCAGCGATGTATCGCGCAAAAGAGCTAGGGAAAGGGCAAGCTTTTATCTACGAGCCTGGGCTTTATGAAAGCATGACTCAGCAAGTGAGTATGGTGAATGATTTACGCAGAACCGTAGAAAACCATCTACTCGATTTTTATATTCAAGGCAAATACGACCTAAACGGAGAGTTAAAAGGGGGCGAGGTATTGTGCCGGTGGATATCGGGGTTGCACGGCGTGGTTTCACCAGCCGTATTCATTCCCATAGCTGAAGAGCAGAAGCTCGACAGTGCTATTGGCCTACAGGCTTTAGAGGCGGCATGTGATTACATTTCTATTATGGAGTCGCAGCAAGGTGAGTCAATACCGCTGTCGGTGAATATTAGCGCCAACCAAATGCTTGATCCGAACTTTCCGCAGCAGGCGCTAAAGATTTGTATGAACAACAGTGTCTCCCCTGAATATATCGAGTTAGAATTGACAGAGTCGGTATTTATTCGGGATGAAAAAGCGGCGCTTAGGGCGTTAAATACGCTAAAGGAAAATGGCTTTAGGCTCTCCTTAGACGACTTTGGTAGTGGTTTTTCATCGCTTAGCTATTTGCGCAGCTTTCAGTTTGAAGTGGTCAAAGTGGATAAAAGCTTGATTCAAGGCATACACCTAGATAGCAAAGCCAATGCACTGTTTAATGGCCTAATTGCCATGTTAAAAAGCCTGCAAATAGAGGTTGTCGCTGAAGGTGTTGAATTAGAGTCTTACTTACCTTTTATGCAACAAGCGGATATTCAGCTTATGCAGGGCTTTTACTTTGATAAACCTATGCCTTACGACCAGTTTCTTGCTAGGCATACATCGGAGCCTAACCGTTAGTACCAAGCCGCGACAACTCACTCTCTAAATTGCGTTGGAATGTATCAACGCTATTTAGGATGGGTCAGCGAATACAAAAAAAGCCCAACAATGGGCTTTTTTCACCACCCGTGGTTTATGCTATTTCGCATTCGTACTTTCAAAGATTTTATCCGCCGATGCGGCAACAAAACCAGTATAAAGTTTACCGTCAGGCATTTCATAGCGCTGGGCAAATTCGTAGAAACAGCTTGGGATAGCCACAGTCTCATCGCTAAAAGCGACGTCTGCGCGGTCGGCCATTGTCGAAGACTGAGCAAGATAAACCTCTGGTCCCCCCTTAATTTCACCGCCCGATGTGTTAAGTACAAATCCGGCTTCTTTAAGCAGGGTGTTCACATCAGCAAGCTTATTAGTGCGGGTTAAGTAGTTTACGCTTACCGTAAAATGGTTAGCACGAAAGCCCCAAGCTGCCATCCACGCCGCATATTCTGACTCATTTAACAGCGTGTCGTACTCAGCTTTAGAGACCTCCCAGTGCTTCCCTGAATACAGGAAGTTGTCGGCCTTCACCATTGAATCTGGCATTTGCTCTACAAGCTTTTTGATAATGGCTTGCGCTTGGTCTGAAAGCTCATCAACGCGAAGTTCACTAATAAACACTTTGGGCTTGGTATCGTCGGGGTGCTCAAAATGTTTGGCTGTGAGCTTTTTGGCTTCAAAGTTGTAGTCGCCTTTCGCTTCATATCCCAAAGCTAAGAAATGTGCTGCAAGCTTATCTAAGCGAGTTTTATCAAGGGCAAATGTTCTAAAAGCAACGTGGTCGTTAACGATATCGTTCGTGTTTTCTTCACCGGCTAATAGGGCATGTATTTTATGTGCTGAGGGAGTGATTGTTACGTAATCGTCCCACATATTGCTGAACAACGTATCTATGTTGCTATGCATGGTAGTAGGGTCCTTTCTGTCGTTAACTATTTTAAGGAATAGTTCGTATAAGCTAGGTGCGAAAATGGCCGAAGCGCACGGTGCTTCGGCCTTTTTAGATAACGTGAAGCTAGGCTTACATTGATAAACCTGGGCTTAACTTGCCTGGCATAGTGACTTTATCAAGCTCAACCGAAGCTACGGGGTATGCGCAGTAATCTGCTGCATAAAACGCGCTGGCTCTGTGATTGCCACTGTCGCCTACGCCGCCAAACGGTGCGGCACTGCTTGCGCCGGTAATAGGTCTGTTCCAGTTTACGATGCCCGCGCGGATACGCGCAAATAAATAACGGTAATCTTCTTCACTGTCACCTAAAAGACCTGCCGACAAACCAAAACTGGTGTTATTGGCTTCTGCAATCGCGTCATCAAAGCTAGTATAGCGAATGACTTTTAATAGCGGACCAAAGTGTTCTTCGTCAGGCAGTGAAGCAAGCATGTCAGTTACATCGATAATACCCGGCGTAGCAAAGCCTTTGCTTTCGTCTTGCTGCTCAAGACGTACCAATACTTTACCGCCTAAGCTTTCAAGTTCTTGCTGTGCTTTCACCATGAGAGCTGCAGCACTACTTGAAATCATTGCACCCATAAATGGCTGCTCTTCAGCATCGTAATCGCCAACTTTAATATTTTTGGTTACTTCGATAAGGCGAGCAAGGATAGCGTCGCCTTTGGCGTCGGCTGGCAAGAACAAGCGGCGCGCACACGTGCAGCGCTGACCTGACGTGATGAAAGCAGACTGAACGATGTCGTGTACCGCAGCATCAACATCGGCTACGTCTTTTACGATTAACGGGTTGTTACCGCCCATTTCAAGGGCCAAGATTTTACCTGGGTGGCCAGCGAACTGTTCGTGTAAGATCCTTCCTGTACGCGAACTTCCGGTAAAGAACAAACCGTCAATGTCATTGTGCGAAGCCAGGGCTTTACCCGTTTCCACTTCACCTTGGACAAGATTAAGTACACCGGCCGGAAGGCCTGCCGCATCCCACAGTTTCACCATTTCTTGTGCAACCATGGGCGTTAAATCGCTTGGTTTAAACACAACCGTGTTACCCGCGATAAGAGCAGGAACAATGTGTCCATTAGGAAGGTGACCCGGGAAATTGTAGGGGCCGAATACCGCTACCACGCCGTGAGGTTTGTGGCGAATAAAGGCTTTACCTACTGGCATTGGGTTTTCAACATTGCCGGTGCGCTCAAAGTAGGCCTTCTCAGAAATACCGATTTTGCCCATCATGGCGCCCACTTCCGTGGCCGTCTCCCACTCAGGTTTACCGGTTTCTTTTGCCATTACTTTGGCAAGGTGAGCTTTTGCTTCTTCAAGCTTAGCGCCGTAAATCTTAATAATTTCAAGACGCGCTTCAACCGTCTTCATGCTCCACGCTGGAAGTGCAGCACGGGCAGCGCTAATCGCGTCGTCGATTTGCTCTGCTGTGGCAGACTTGCCTTCCCAAATAATTTCATTTTTGGCTGGATCAACTGAGGTTAGGTCGTGACCTTGTCCGGCAACCCATTCACCGTTTATAAAATGTGTATGTAGCATAGTGGGTGTCCTTTTAGTCTCTGTAGGTGACAGGGGCAAAGCGTACGTGTTCACCCTCTTTCACATTCAGTGCAGCAGCGGCCTGGCGAGAAAGCACGGCAACCTGCTTCTCTTCGCTTACCGTCATTTCGGTGGCTACTGCACGGAAATCAGATATAGATGTGTTAATAATGTAGTGCGTTTGCCCTAACGCAGCTGCGTTGTCGTCAATGAAAACCGGTAGTTTTACACTCGACTGTGCAGTGCGAATATGGCTTAGGTTCGCTTCAACCGTGGGGCCTGCGTCGAAAATATCTACGTAACCGCGGCAAGAAAAGCCCTCTTCCTCTAATAGCTGAAGGGCTGGGCGGGTTTTTTCGTGTACCTCGCCAATCACTTCTTGAGCTTCTTTACTCAGTAAATTTACGTAAATCGGGTATTTAGGCATAAGTTCAGCAATGAACACCTTGTTGCCAATACCCGTGAGGTAGTCGGCCGTTGGAAAGTCCATAGAGAAGAAGTGGGTCTCTAGCCATTCCCAAAACGGTGAACGGCCTTCTTCGTCACTTACACCACGCATTTCGGCAATCACGGTTTCTGAAAAGCGCTCGCGATGTTCCATCATAAACAAGAAGCGAACTTTAGACAGGAAGCGGCCGTTAATACCGCCTCGCGCTTGCTCACGAAGAAAGAGGGTGCAGATTTCAGTGACACCGGTGTAGTCATTACAAAACGTTAAAATGTCTACCGTATTGTGAATGTTTAGCTCGCGAGAAGCATGCACTACTTTACTTAAATGGTAGTGATAGAAAGCATCGTCAATACCAACTGCAGCTTCAATACCTGTCGTGCCCACAACCGTACCGGAAGTGGTATCTTCCATTACAAACAAGTATGACTCATCGCCAGGCTCGGTTACGTTAGGTTTGTTAAACGCAGTTTCTGCACGATCAATTTTGCGCTGTAGTAACTCGTCGTTAACGGGCAGTGACGTAAAGCCAATACCCGATTCAACGGCAATTTCTTTCAGCGCGTTATAGTCGGCCTTTGTAATAGGGCGAATGATATTCATGTTCGCTACTCGTGTTGTAATTATTCGGCGTTTACAACGGCGGCAACGGCGCGCTCAAAACGTGCTAAACCTTCTTTAATGTCTTCATCAGGGATAACCAATGAAGGCGCAAAACGAATCACGTTCATACCGGCAACCAAGCACATTAGGTTTTCTTTCGTTGCTGCCATCATGAAGTCACGGGCGCGACCTTGGTATTTTTCATTTAGTGCACAGCCTAGCAGCATGCCTTGACCACGAACTTCATCAAATACGTTGTATTTTTCGTTAATCGCACCTAAAAGCTCACGGAAAAGCGCTTCTTTTTTAAGTACACCTTCAAGTACTTCTGGCTGATTAACGATATCTAATGCTTTTTCCGCAACCGCACAGGCCAATGGGTTTCCGCCGTACGTACTGCCGTGAGTGCCTGGTTTAAGGTGTGCGGCAATATCATTTGTAGTTAGCATGGCACCAATTGGAAAGCCGCCGCCTAACGATTTTGCTGTGGTAAGGATATCCGGTGTTACGCCAAGACCCATGTAAGCATACAGGTGGCCAGTACGACCAACGCCTGACTGGACTTCATCAAATATAAGTAGCGCGTTGTGCTTGTCGCATAGCTCGCGAACCCCTTTTACAAAGTCAGCGTCTGGTGGAATGATGCCGCCTTCGCCTTGCAATGGCTCCATCATTACCGCACAGGTTTTGTCAGAGATAAGTGCTTCAAATGCAGCGAGGTCGTTGTAATCACAATGGTCAACTGCGCCCGGCTTAGGGCCAAAACCATCAGAGTAAGCCGCTTGACCCCCAACCGTTACGGTAAAGAACGTACGGCCGTGGAAACCTTTATTAAACGCAATGATTTGGTTCTTATCTTCGCCGTGCTTGTCTAGCGCCCAGCGACGAGCTAACTTTAGCGCCGCCTCATTAGCTTCTGCACCTGAGTTCGCAAAATAAACTTTGTCGGAAAAGGTGGCATCGTTAAGCTTTTTAGCAAGGCGAAGAGCGGGTTCGTTGGTAAATACATTACTTAAATGCCAAAGCTTGCTGCCTTGTTCATTTAGTGCTTTAACTAGCTCAGGATGGCAGTGGCCTAAAACATTTACTGCGATACCGCCTGCAAAGTCGATGTACTCAGCACCCTCTTGATCCCATACGCGTGAACCTTCACCTCGAACAGGTACCATACCTGCTGGGTTATAGTTAGGAACCATTACATCATCAAATGTAGCGCGAGTTACGTTCATCTTTGTTACCTCTGCATTGGGCGCTAAACCACTTTTTTGTGTTCATGTTCGTAAAGCATTGGAAGAGAATTTCTTCCCACTCTTAAGCACGCAACATTATTTTAGCGCATAAAAACTAATCGGATTTGGTTTACAGTATGCCATTTTTTTTAACATTTGTCTTCTTCCTAAAAGGCTGCAGCCCTTTATCTATAAGGACTGTGGCTTAATTTGCAGGAAAAGTGAATAACTATTAACTACTGGGCTATATCATTTAGTAATAATCGAGTTTTCTGCTTGGAAAACGGTTATACGCTGGCTATAGCAGCATTGCTGCGCGAGTAAATTGTTGAAAAAAGTATCGTCCAAACACGCATGTCTATACTGAGGTTGGCGGGCAAAGCCGTAAGGAAAGCCCGTTTTCTAGAGGATAAGTGAATTTCATGTTGCACATTGCATAACGAGTGCATGAATATCCACTAAATTTTTAATGACTGTCTTCGTTTTTAACTAATGGAAGAGTAAAAATATCGATAGTTTTAAGTTTCTCAAGGGCCCCTTGAGGGTACTTTTGTTCAACAAAAAGAGGCTTTACATCTTTCATCTCAACCAGTTTCAATTGGTGTAACATCCGAACTTGTGTATAAGAGCGAGCCTGATGAAGTACTTTGCACAGGCTACCACTTTCAGCCGGTATCTTGTTCGCACAATCCCGCATAGGCGATGCAATAGGCAGCCGTTTCAAATTCATCCATTCCATGATGTCGGCACTTACTGCATCGGCAAACTCTTGTTGCATAGCAATAAGATGATTTGCTGAGGGAGTTATTTTAAGTAAGGCTTCATGTCGCTTTTGCTCCTTGTCTTTTTGACACTCTTTTAGCAGGTGAAGCTGAATTTTATCAAACAGTTTGAAGTAAAGCCGTGTTACTGCACAGCGCCCTAAGTTACTTAGCATACCCAACGTATAGGCGGTATTTTTGTTAATGTCATTGATAATCCCTAAGCGCTTTGTTGTCATGGCTACACCCGTCGAATATCGTGTAAGCTTTTGCTTGATTAACGGATAGGGGTCGGTAATTTGCGGCATAGCGCGCTTTAAAATTAGCGAAGGGATTAAGGTGCGTAAGTTTTCTATACCTAAAAAGCTAAGCGCCGTTCTCAGCGTTTCAACAACGATAATGCGACCGCGAGAGTCTTTACGTCTAAATTGGGGGGTATTCACGACAACGATAAGCTCATCGTAAAGCCACGGCATGGTAGCGGCGATGGGCTCTAATTTAGAGACAGAACACGCCCTTACTGAGAGCGCATCAAGCAATCCGCCGATGTTTTCTGGTAAATTAAGTACGTTTTGTACAAGTTCGTCGGTATAGCTGAGTTGCTCGGTCAACTCTTCGAAAAGTATCTCGTGAAGTTGATGGCTTACCGACTCTTGATAGGTTGCTTCCGTTTTTTCTTGCAGGCGCTTATTCTCAATCGCCACTTTCTCAACATTCAGCAGTAGCCGACGAGCGTCACCTTGTTCAGATTGTTCGAAGCTCACTTCACCAACTCGACGCCTTCCTAGCATTTCGAGCACGCGTTCTGGAGAAATAAGCATGTTCTCGAATCGTTCGTCGATTGTGGGCGGTGTGGTTGCCCCCATTGTCATATTAAAAGCACTCCTGCTCATAACTTTTTGTTGAACGGCAATATTATCGTACATCAGGGGCCTTATAACGTTCGCTCTGCAATGGAATAAATAACAGCTACGGCTTTTCGAACGACATAATTTTTCATCAACGCTGATATAGCGCTTCCCCGTTGATACATAACCACTATTTAGCGTGCCAACGCTAAATGGACTTATGAAAGTTAAACGAAAAATCAGTGAATTGCGAGAAATACTGCCTTTAAAGCGTCAGCTTTTACACTACTAAAACGTATCGGCAGTAGTTGAATTAACTTAAGGCATTTTGAAGCGCAAAAAAGCGTCTAGCACACTGTGACCATGTTCAGTGAGCAGTGATTCGGGATGATACTGTACCCCCCATATAGGGTGGTGGGTATGTGAAATAGCCATGATCTCTTTCCTACCTTGTGCGGTCTCGCACCATGCGTCAACCTGAAGAGAACGAGGCATTGTTGTTGGGTTTAACACAAGTGAGTGGTAGCGGGTAACGTTAAAGGCTTTGGGAAGCGTTTTAAACAAACCGGTTTGCTTGTGCTTTAACGTGGAAACCTTGCCGTGTTTTATTTCTTGAGCGCCTACTACATCAGCACCAAACACCTGGCCGATAGCCTGATGGCCTAGGCACACACCTAAAATAGGCAGTTTACCGGCGAAATGAGAAATAGCAGATAAGCTTATACCGGCTTCGTTCGGTGTACACGGACCGGGGGATATAACAAGCTGTGAAGGGGCAAGGCGTTCTATGTCGTCGATAGTCAGTGCATTGTTTCTCACCACTTCAACGTTGGCACCAAGTTCTGTGAAGTACCGAGCAAGGTTATGAGTGAATGAATCGAAATTATCAATTAACAGCAACACAGCAGCGCTATTCCTAGGTAATCCTGTTAGGCGAAAGTGATGGCCACGAAGGGTGATACTTGCCCGTCGTGGCTTTCATAACAAACTGGCAGCGTAGTCTTATGGCTTAGGTATAAAACCAACCGCGTTGTATACCTTTGCGAGCGTTTCTGCAGCGCGAGCAGACGCTTTTTCCGCACCCTGACGCATAACATCGTCAAGGTAAGCTCGGTCTGCTCGAATTTCGGCATAACGCGCTTGAATTGGCTCTAGTAACGCGACGACGGCGTCTGCGACATCGCCTTTAAGATGGCCGTACATTTTGTCGGTATACTCAGGTTCAAGCGCTTTAATCGATTTTCCGGTAGAAAGAGAAAGCAGGGTAAGTAAGTTAGATACACCAGGCTTTTCTGTTGGGTTGAAATAAATATTGGCTTGCTCGTCAGAGTCCGTTACCGCGCGCTTAATCTTCTTCGCCAACTTCTTGGGTTCTTCTAACAGACCAATAAAGTTGTTCGGATTATTGTCTGACTTCGACATCTTCTTTTCCGGCTCTTGCAAGCTCATAATGCGCGCGCCGAAATCTGGGATGTAAGGGTCAGGCAATTTAAACACATCGCCATATCGGTTATTCACGCGGGTTGCGATATCGCGGGTCAACTCTAAGTGCTGCTTTTGGTCTTCACCTACTGGTACCTTATCTGCTTGATAAAGCAAAATATCGGCAGCCTGAAGCACAGGGTAGCTATATAAACCAACGTTGATATTATTTTCGTTTTTCGCCGACTTATCTTTAAACTGAGTCATGCGATTTAGCTCACCCATTTGAGCATAGCAATTGAGAACCCATGAGAGCTGAGCGTGTTCCGGCACATGGGATTGTAAAAACAGCGTGCTTTTTTGTGGGTCAATACCACACGCAAGGTAAAGAGAAAGGCCGTCTAAGCACGCTTCTGCTAGCTGCTTGGGGTCTTGTCTTACCGTAATGGCATGCAAGTCTACAATCATATACAAGCAGTCGTGATCGTCTTGCATGGAAACCCAATGCTTAAGCGCACCCATGTAATTGCCAAGGGTAAGTTGGCCTGAAGGCTGACAGCCACTTAATACAACGGGTTTATTACTCATTTCTTTTTACCTGTAATACGTTAAATACTGTTAAAACTAAGTTTGAGAACGTTTAGCTTTAAAAACTATGCTTTAGATAATGACGCCAGTTCATCGCGCATTTGCTCGATGACATCGCCGTAATCGGGTTGAGAAAAAATAGCTGAACCGGCAACAAACATATCCGCACCCGCTTCGGCTATGTCGCGAATATTATCTACTTTTACGCCACCGTCAATTTCAATTCGAATATCATAGCCACTTTCTAAAACGCGCTGCTTAACTGCGCGCACTTTATCTAGGGTACTAGGTATAAATTTTTGACCGCCAAAGCCTGGGTTCACCGACATAATAAGAATGTGGTGCAGCTTGTCCATGACGTGGTCAAGGTAATGTAGCGGCGTGGCTGGGTTAAATACCAGACCTGGTTTACAGCCGGCGTCAATGATGAGTTGTAAAGAACGATCTATGTGATCAGACGCTTCTGGGTGAAAGCTAATATAGCTAGCGCTAGCGTCGGCAAACTTTTCTATCAAATCGTCTACGGGCTTAACCATAAGATGCACATCAATGGGTGCAGTAATGCCGTAATTTCTCAACGCTTCACAAATCATAGGCCCAAACGTAAGGTTTGGTACATAGTGGTTATCCATCACATCGAAATGCACCACATCGGCGCCTGCTTTTAATACGTTGTCTACGTCTTCGCCAAGACGGGCAAAGTCAGCAGAAAGTATAGATGGGGCAATTAGGAATGGTTTCATTTCATGTCCTTTAAATCTATAAACAACAGGGTTTGTTGCCACTTACGTTTTAGGGTTGCGAAAGTTTACCCAAATCCGTGCTTCTTTACTATGCAAAGGCTAAATCAGCGTTCATTTCACTGGAATTATAGATAGACGAGGGTATAAGAATGCCTTGCCCAATAATGGGGAGGGTGCGTTATGTTGGTGCGTTTTTGTTCAGGTTGAATGCGATGGATTTAACGGCACTATTTTTTGGTAGGTTGATTTATTAAATTAAATCAGTGAGTTAAAATTTTTTGAGCAAAGTTTTTTGGTGAACCATAAATGGGCATCAACTTTGCGTTAATCAGTCCAAAAAAGAAAACACAGACAGAAAAACGAATTATAACAAGTTTGAATTTTGACTGGAGAACACACATGAAAACATCTACAAAAAGAACAATCCTTGCCGCTGCAATTTCTTCAGCGTGTCTGTTAACAGCCATGCCTAGCTATGCAGAAGGTGAATTTACTGCCAATGCAAGCGCGACCAGCAACTACATTTGGCGTGGTCTAACACAAACTACTAACGAAGCTGCTGTTCAGGGCGGTATCGACTACGCACACGAAAGTGGTTTTTATGCGGGTACGTGGGCATCTAACGTGAACTATGGTGCAGGCGATGTATATTCATATGAGCACGACATGTACTTTGGTTTTTCTGGCGAGTCTGACGGCATTGCTTACGACTTTGGTTACCTTTATTACAACTACGATGATGAAGCGAACTTTGACTTCGCTGAAGTTTATGGCTCAGTAGGTATGGGCGGCTTAAGCCTAACGGTTTACTTATTAGCACACACCGAAGCTGATGAAGGTGAAGGCCAAGATTTTGGATTTGCTCAAGCATCTTATACGTCTCTTGACTACGGCATGGAAATTCTAAATGGCACCGAACTTGGTTTCCACGTTGGTTATCACGAAGGTGACTTTGCGGAAGCGTTTAACGGTGTTGAAGGTTATGTAGACTACGGCGTATCAATCGCGAAAGATGGCTTTAGCTTTGCAATTACAGGGACCGACCTAGATGATATGGGCGGCGATGATGAGTTTGATAACGATGCAGTTAAATTCACTGTAGCTTACTCAGTCGACTTCCAGCTGTAAGACTTGTTCAAAGGCTATTAGATAGCCTTTAACAAAACGTTGAGTAGTAAAAGCCTAATGTCAGTTCATTAGGCTTTTCATTTTTAAAGGCAACGCATTTTTAACTTGTTAGTAACCTGCTTTTGATTATAATGAGATTAATTTTTAAACGAGTGTAAGGAGTATTCAGGATGAAAGTTCTCCCATTTTTTGCGATATCTGCAGCTGTAGCGCTAGTTAGCGTAGCAGTCACGAATCCGCCAAGCTCACACTCGTCGGTATGTGAATACCAACCCGTCACCGAATTTAACCCTAAGCTACCAGCCAGCCACATTCAAAATCAATGTGCTCGATACCAAGACGGTGTAGAGGAAGTTAGCTGGCTATCTTGGATCGCGGGTAAATCGCCATCCTTTCAGTTTCACTTTTTAGATTTACTGGAGTTGCTGCACAGCGACGATGGTAATCGAGATTTCACCTCTCCTTCGAACGACGCGTAGGGGACACTATGCCATCTGGTACTGGTTTCTGGTCTGTTCTAGGTAGTGTAGTCGCAAGTCTGTTCGGTGTTCAAAGCCACAAAAACTATGAACGCGACTTTACTAAAGGCACTTTTATCAGCTTTGCTGTTATTGGGGTAATTTTGGTAGCGCTATTTGTTGTGTCACTATTTATGTTCGTAAAGTGGTATACAGGCTACGGCGGCTAATTCCTTTGCGTCTTCCCTGAAGGCTAAGCTTAAAACATCATATAACTAAACCGAAGGCGCCAATATTTATTCTGTTGTCGTATTATTGCCTTCAATCCGAAGGCCGTTGCACTGCTTTTTTCTTACGAGCTTTTCGCTTGGCAACAACTTTCGCAGGTGGAAAATAAGCGAGTATTTCATCAACCGGTTGACGCTTTGCACCATTTTGACTAATAGACCGCTTTACTGACAGCATACTGAAATCCGCACCTTGGTATAGGGCTCGGGTTAGCGGTAAATCGTGGTTCGATATTAATACCGGAATTCCGCGCTTTTTAGATGCTCGGGTGGCCAATTCTGCCAGTTTTTCTTGAGACTCTTGCCCAAAACTACGGGCTGCATAGCTAGTAAAGGCAGCCGTTTTACTGATAGGTGCGTAGGGTGGATCGCAATAAATAACATTGCCTCGCCTAGCCCTTGAAAAAACCTTCTCAAACGGTAGACAGGTGAAAGTGGCTTTTTGTGATTTTTCAGAAAACACAAACATTTCGTCTTCTGGAAAGTAGGGCTTTTTGTAACGGCCAAACGGCACATTAAAACGACCTTGAAGGCTATAGCGACACAAACCGTTGTAGCCATGACGGTTTAAATATAAAAAGAGGATAGCTCGATAATACTCGTCTTCGGTAGCATTGAATTCTTCGCGTAACGCGTAGTACATTTTCTCTTCGTTGCGTTTACCATCGAAAAACGAGCGAGCGTCATTGATAAGCGCGTCTGGCTGGGCTTTTAGGAAGTTGTATAAGTTAATAAGATCGGGGTTGATGTCATTAAGTAGGTAGCGCTTGTATTGCGTATTCAAAAACACAGAGCCTGCACCAACAAACGGTTCTATAAGTTTGTTAGCTTGCGGTAATCTGGCCTGAATATGCTCAACCAAGCTGTATTTGCCACCGGCCCATTTTAAAAAAGCCCGGTTTTTCTTCTGCATCATGCTTAAACGTTACTACCTAGACGGAATGAAGACGGTGGTTTTTCCTTGCGCCGCCGTTCCAAGGGAAAGGGTCGTCTTTATACTTTTATGCTGATCAGTATCAGATATCACCACGCTAAAGGTAGATTGTAACTTTCATCAGTAAAACGGACAACCAACAAGTGCAGCAAGAAGGGAATTTTGCTCGTTTACTGGAAATAATATGGCTATCCGGTTGCGAAATGACTTAATTTTGCGCTTTACCCATTTCAGAGAGGATTTGGTTTCCTCGCTTTATAAAAGCATTTTGTTTACCTGGGTATTCGGGTAAATCTGTTCGTGCTTGTTGCGCTTGCGATAACGAAGTATAAATGTTCTTGTTAACTACTACGAACCACGCGCCACCATAGCGAAAGGTTTTATAAATTCGGGTATGTTCAACCAAGCCATTTTCGCGTAAAAAGGCCTTGAGAACAGATTCATCCTTCATAGCAAGCATTTGAATAGCGTAGTCGTTGGCCGTTATCCAGTTACTTTGTGAAGGCGTGCCTTTTATGTTTTCACTTACCGTATTGTTATTCTCGGCATTGTTACTTTCGGCTGACGCTTCGCTCACAGAATCACGGGGATTGTTAGTTGCACTAACACTTTCTTCGCTACTTGTTTGCTCTTCTTCAAGCGGGTTATTCGTTGCCGTAGCCGTATTGCCTTGCTGTTCTGAAGAAGGCGGTTGCGCAGGAAGCGATGATACAGCGGCGTTCCAGTCTGTTATAAGTGTGTCGTCTTTAGTTGAAACGCTGCCCGAGCTTTTGTTTTTACGAAGTGTTGAATTTGGGTCTGACACTAATTCTACGTTAGCAGTTTGAATTTCAGCGTCATTTTCAGATTCACTGCCGTTTATGTTGCTTTTATCAATGTCACCTGCAATGTCTCCAGTAATGCTCTCTTCTGTGTCTTGTGTATTACTATCCATAAGGGTCTTATAGGCCGAACCAGGCGCGACTAGCAAAGCTTCATTTTCAGTACTATTTTGCTGTTCTATCGGTGAAAACAGCGACGCTAGTTTATCGCCATACTGCCAATAAACTAAGCCAGAAAAAGTTAGCAGAAAGACACATACAACTGATACATAGAACCATGTGGCCTTTAGCGGGTTGTGAAAAGTTAGCGTGTTTTCACGCTGCCTGTTCTCTAAATGCGCTTGAAACGCTTCTCTCCTTGAAGCAATCATTTTGTCGAGCTCAGACTCAACGTTTGACTGCTCACTCATGACTGACTGACTACTAATAATAAGCGGCGTTTCGGTATTTTTTGCAGGAAGCCACTGCTTAGCGCGTTCTGCCCACTCGTTGTTCGCAAACAAAAGCACATTTAAATGCTGCTTGTTGCCCGCAAACCGGCTCTGTAAGACAAGGTCCCATAACTCTTGCAGCAGGGCATCAGGAAGGTTATGTGCCTGCGTTATGGCTATAAGAATAGGCCCTTCATGGCTATTCAAGTCGGAAAGTAATTCATTGAGGGGTCTAACGAAACTGCCCACGACTTGCCCGAGCAGCTGCCGACAGAGTTGGCGGCGATAATCCGACGGCTCCATATTTTCTTGCGCCGTTAAATACGCAATTTCAGTATCGTCGTGCTGTTGAAATACGAAGGCTTCCAGGGTTTTTTGTTGTTGAGCAATGGACTCGCCGCTGACAAAGATCAGCTGAGAGGAGTAATTGACCAAGTATTCCAAACGATCATGCAGCTCGCTTTGCATGGGAGTTTGCCCTTATTAACCGATACTGTTAAACCTATGACTAGCCGCGCTATCTTCTACCTGAATGACAGATCTAGAAGTGCATTGGGTGCAAAAAATGACCATGTCATCGCTTCTGGGGGCACTACCCTATAGCGGTGCAATCGCTGCTAGTATGTTGCGATAGTTAGGCTAAGCAATAATGTCAGTTAGAATGTCGTCGGTAACGTCCTTGGTGACCACCGCTTTGCCAATACCTTGGGGAAGGACAAAACGAATATTGCCTGCTTCCACCTTTTTATCGCGTTTCATGTGCTTAACGTAGTCGTCCTTAGTCATGCTACTTGGCCCTTTAACAGGCAATGCAAACGCTTCAAATAGCGCAGACACGCGACGTGTTTCTGACGCTGAAAACCACGATAAACCTTCTGCAGCTTTACAAGCAAGTATAGTACCAGCGGCCACCGCTTCGCCATGTAACCAATTGCCATACCCTTGCTCTGCTTCAATTGCGTGTCCAAACGTGTGGCCTAAATTGAGAATGGCGCGCAGACCACCTTCTCGCTCGTCTTTAGCAACAACATCGGCTTTAATTTCACAACAGCGGGAAATAGCTTGGGTTAGGATGCTTGTGTCTAGTGAAGTGAGTGCATTTACGTTTTCTTCAAGCCAAGTGAAAAAGTCAGCATCGTAAATGATGCCGTATTTAATCACTTCTGCCATACCTGCAGCAAATTCTCTTGGCGGTAGTGTCGCCAGCGAGTCGGTATCGATAGCAACATAAACAGGTTGGTAAAATGCACCAATCATGTTTTTACCTAGAGGGTGGTTTACCGCCGTTTTACCGCCAACCGATGAGTCTACTTGAGAAAGTAATGTGGTAGGAACCTGAATAAAAGGCACGCCCCTTTGATAGGTCGCTGCAACAAAGCCTGTGAGGTCACCGATTACTCCGCCACCTAATGCAATTAGCGTGGTATCTCTGGCGGCGTTAAGCTCAAGAAGGCGGGTCATCACAACTTCGAACTGCGCTAAATTTTTATGCTGCTCACCGTCAGGCAAGATAATGGTTTCAACGTGAACGTCACCACATGCCGCCTTCGCCGTTTCAAGATAAAGTGGAGCAACGGTTTCGTTGGTTACAATAACGGCAAGCGGGCCTTTTATGTAGGCACTAAAAAGGCCAGGTTGCGAAAGCAGCCCAGCCTCTATCTGTATAGGATAGCTACGTTCTCCAAGTTCCACAGTTAAGGTTGACATGGGCGTAGCACCTCCTAATACATAAGTTTATTTATAGACCGATCTTACTGATAATTTGATTTGCTACAGCACGCGCACTTTGGTCGTCTGTATCAACAATGTAATCAGCAACTTCTTCGTAAAGCGGGTTGCGCATTTCTGCAAGATCGCGAAGTACTTGTTCTGGATCTTCGTTTTGCAGCAAAGGGCGACGTTTGTCGCGTTGTGTACGGGCAACTTGCTTGTCGATTGTTGTTTGTAGGTAAACAACAATACCACGGGCAGATAAACGATTACGCACAGCTTTAGTGACTATAGAGCCGCCGCCTGTGGCAAGCACGATACCTTGCTTATCTGTCAAATCATTAATGACGTTTTCTTCGCGCGCTCGGAAACCGTCTTCGCCTTCAAGATCAAAGATCCAAGCGATATCAGCACCTGTACGGCGCTCAATTTCCTGATCAGAATCAAAAAAGTCTAGGTGAAGTTCGTCTGCCAGATGTCTACCGATGGTACTTTTGCCAGCACCCATTGGGCCAACTAAAAAGATATTACGTTTTTCAGCCATATTTGCTTATATCACAACTTAATCATGTTAGGGGCAGTGCACTGTTGCCTTACCAGCCTACCCATTGACTCGTGCCTATTTAGTGTCCAATAAGCACCACTCCTTAAACCTCGCTTAAATTTCGAGGCGGGGATTATCTCAGTTTCATGCAAGGCGTTGCAAGTTTTGTTACCAACAAATAGCCTATACCTGTAAATTTAGTGGCAAAAAAGGCCCTAAAACGAAAAAACGCGCTTTAAAAAGCGCATTTTTTGTTTATCAAACCAACAATTATGGTCGTTCTGTCACTATCTTAGGTGTTACGAAGATAAGAAGCTCACGTTTTTGTTGAAGCTGAGATGAGTTTCTAAATAGCGCGCCAACAAGGGGCAAATCACCAAATAGCGGTACTTTTGACACACCGTCAGAGCTGGTTTGCTGAAAAATACCACCGAGCACAATGGTTTCACCATTTTCCACTAAGACTTGTGTCTTAATCTCTTGGGTGTCAATAGCTACGGCATCCCCTGTAGAGGTTGTTACCGTCTCACCTCGGGTATCTTGTGTCACCACTAAATCAAGAATTATGCGATTATCAGGGGTGATGTGCGGCGTTACTTTAAGCGACAGTACCGCTTTTTTGAATTCTACTGACGTAGCACCACTCGAGGTTGCTTGAACATAAGGAATTTCGGTACCTTGTTCAATGTACGCTTCGTGCTGGTTTGCAACGGTAATACGCGGGCTTGCAATAATTTCGCCCTTATTTTCCGATTCTAATGCAGACAGTTCCAAATCGAGTATGGTGCCATCTACCAAGCTGGCTATCTGAAAACCGATACTACCTGCTGCGCTGCTTACCGGAAGGTTAACATTAAGACGGTTTTCAATACTTGGCACAACGCCACCAGCAATGGTATCTGCACCTTCAATACTGCCTGATATGCCATTGTCATCCTGGCGGTCACTAAAGCCCCAGCGCACGCCTAGCTGTTCATCAACGTCGTCTAGTACGGTAACCATGCGGCTTTCAATAAGCACCTGTTTAACCGGAATATCCAACGCATTGATCGTCTTTCTAGCTTCATCAATTGAGGCTAAAGTGTCGCGAATAAGTAAGGTATTAGTACGCTCGTCCACGGTCACTCCACCTCTTTCTGAAAGAATACCGCCTTCTGTCGACTTCAAAATAGTGGCAAGTGCCGCAGCCTTAGCGTAGTTAACTGAAATATTAACGGTGTGAAGCGGCGCTAAATCTGACACCTGCTTTTTCGATTGAAGGGCTTGTGTCTCGCGGGCTGAAAGCTCTTCAGCAGGCGCAATAAGAAGAATATTGCCTTCTAGGCGTTTATCTAGCCCTTTCACACGCAAAATCATATCTAGCGCTTGATCCCAGGGAACACCAGACAAACTGATCGTAACGTTTCCTGACACCGTGTCGGTGGTCACAAGGTTAAAACCGTTAACCTGCGCAATAATTTGTAAAACTTGCCTAACAGGTACATCTTGAAAGTCGAGGGAAATAGGGTCGCCCGTGTACTTTTTCTCGGCTTCCAGTGCTTCTTGTTGTTCGCTATCCATGGGTGAAATGGCAATGCGAAGTACAGCGTCTTTAACCGTATTTCTAACGGTTACCGGACCTGAGTAGTTAATTTCTATTCTCGCACCATCTTTGTCTTCAAAGGTTTCTATGGTCGATACCATTGTGCCAAAGTCGGCTACATTTAACTCTAATAACTGGTCTTCGCCTAAGGTGGCGTTTGCCAGGGTAAGCGACACTTTACCTTGAGATTCTATAAGCTGAACTTTAGGAGCCTCACCTTCAAACTCGACTAAAGTGACTGCGGTATTATTGGCAGCTTGCGTAAAGTCAATGTTGGTTATGGTTGAGCTTTTCGATAATGCATTTTGCGTTGCATTGGGGTCTACCAACATAGGCTCTTGCGCCTTTACTGGAGAGACCCATAGCGTGAACGAAAATATCGCTGTTACAATGAAGGCCAGCCAATACCATCTAGGGGCTCTACGATTCAGAGATTTGTTAAATATGTATCGTTCGGCCATGCTTACTCTCCCGCCTTCGATGCTGTAGTCATTGTTGTTGTTTTCCTTTGCCAGCAGCCTGCACCATCAGGTAATAATTGCTCAATAGTAATCGAGTCAGTGTTAATTTGCGTAATTTTGCCATAAAACAAGCCAATACGACTCCCTACTTTAGCTTTATGTAGTACGCCATCATTACTTTTTAATAAAGCCCATTTGTCACCTTTTACCGAAAAGTTACCGCTAAGCGCAAGGGCATCTACGCCATAGGCTTCAAGCGCTTGTTTGGGACGCTGAAAGTTTGGCTGCAAACAGTTTTCCACCCGCGACTTCGCTACGGGAACAGCGGCATTTCGAGGGCGATCAAACGGGCTTCTTAAATCACTCGCTGTATAGTTAAACGGCGGGTGAGTTTTAAACTCAGGGTAGGGTTCAACCTGTGGCTGAGCCCGCTCTTTAACGTTTTGTGTGTAGGCCTGTAAATCGTCGAGCTGCGGCGAACAGCCCGCTATCAAAAATAGCGTTATGAGAGATAAAAACGATCGGATCATTTTTCATCTCCTTCAAGTTCTGAGGCGCTTTCGGAGCGATAAGTCTTCGCCTGAAGTTTAAGCGATAGGCCGTTTGGCTGTCGCTTAATTTCGAAATCATGAAGGGTTACGATTCTCGGTAAATCTGCCACCTTCGCAACAAACTCGCCAAAGTTGTGGTAGCCACCACTGACTTCCATTTCAATGGGAAGCTCGGTGTAGAATTCTTTGGGTACTTCCTGTTGCCAGTTAAGAAGCTCAAATGTAAGGCCTGATGCTGTGCCCACGTAAGTAATATCGTCAAGTAGCCCAGGCGTTTCATTACTCGTGGGCAAGCTTTTGAGCATAGAAGAGAAATCTTCTCTTATTTGTTTTAGCTGCGCTTCATAGGCATCTAGATTAGCAGCAATACGATATTTCGCTTCGAACTGTAGTTTTAGCTCTTGCTCTTTTAGCTCGGCCGCATCTTGTATTGGCAGCTTGGGGCTGACTAGCAGGTAATAGCTTAACGCGCCCACCAAAATTGCCACAAAAGCGGCAACTACAATACGTACCTCATGGGGCCATATCGCGATTTGTTCAAAATCGAGTTCGTTTAATTCTTTTAGTTTAGAAACGTCAAACTTCATTATTTCTGCGCCTTACTACTCTCAACCTCTAGCGGAGCAACATTCGTATTTATTGAAAAGGTGAGCGTAAAGTTGCTAATGGCTCTTGCAGTGCTACTGTCAGATTTAATGGTAGAGAGCTCTGCGGCAACGAATACTTTAGAATTTTCTAACGCACGCATGAAGTCAGATAAGCGGTTATTAGAATCGCTTACTCCCTCTATTTCAATACGGTTGTTGGTGCGTGTCATCGTTTCAAAAGCCACGCCCGGTGGAACGAGTTTAGCTAATTCATCAAAAACGATAGGGGCAATATTTCGACTAGCTTGAAGCTGTTCAATTAGCGCCATACGCTGTTCTATTGCACTCTTTTTTTCTTTTACGGTCTTAATCTCGCCAATTTGCGCATCGAGTATAGTGATTTCACGCTCAAGATATTGATTGCGCGAGTTTTGATTATTGATTTGCTGGTCAATGGCTTGACCGATAAACCAAAAAATTAAGCCCACAATGGCAGCCACGGCCAACAAGCCTGCTAAATATTGTTGTTTTTGATGTTGGCGCTGTTTTTCTCGCCAAGGCAATAAATTTACATGTGCCATGGCGTAAAGCTCCGGCTCGCCAACCCTGCGGCAATCGCAAGCTGAGGCGCTATCTTGTTAAGTCGAGTAGTATCAAGTTTAGGGTTAATTGTCATATTGCTAAAGGGATTAAAGCAATTCACATCAAGGCCTAAGTCTTGTTTTAGGATATCGACAAGAGGTGCTATCGTCGCCGCTCCACCGCTAAAGAGTATTTTGGTTGGGCGCTCTGCGTGTAACGTACTCATGTACATTTGTATAGCGCGATTGATGTTCTGCTGAAGGTTGGCAGCAAAAATGGGGAGTGTATCTTCAACCCAGTTTCCTGACAGTGTGCCATCAAGAAGCTGGCGTTCTGCTGTTTCGCGCTCAACCATGTGAATTGCGCTGATATCATTGACTAACTGGTTTAGGCCAAACGCGTGCTCTTTCGTGTAAATAACATCGCCGTTTTTAATTACACATATTTGGAGCAAAGACGCCCCCACATTAACGCAACAAAGGGGTTCATCTTCTACGTGAGGCGTATGAAAAAAATCCAGTGCATTGCCGATGGCGTAATTTTCCATATCGACAATTTTAGGCTCGAAATTAGCTTCTCTGGCTAGCAATAGTCGACTGTCTACCAGATCTTTATGTGCCGCAGTTAGCAGTACGTTTACTTTACCGGTGTGCGTGGCACTTGGCCCCATCTCTTCAAAGTCTAAATATACTTCTTCAAGTGGGTAGGGGATAAGGCTGTCGGCCTCAATTTCAATTTGATTTTCTAAATCGTAATCGTTTTGCTCGGGTTCCATGTAAACGATTTTACTGATGACTGAGGTCCCCGCGACCGCCACATTGGCCAGCTTTAACTTGGTTTTCAGTGATTTTCGAATTTTTTTCAAGGCGATACTGACCGATTCATAATCTTTAATATCGCGTTCAGAAAAAGCAATTTTATTAATGGGTTCACAAGCATACCCTTGAAGGACAAAACCCTCTTTCGATTGCTCTAACCACACCGCTTTTATTTGACGCGTGCCTATATCTAAGCCCACAATGGGTGGCAGCTTTTTTTTAAACAGCGATTTCATGTGCAAGTGTCCAGTTTCAATGGTAGTCGCTCTAAAGTACAATATTACTCTATTAGTATTGTGCGTATGGTTCTACAGATAACACATACGTATAAAATATACGTCATTTCAACAAAATGTCTTGGTATCCGTTACAGTGAAGTACATCAAACCACTTATATTATTTAGCTTCCTATCAGGCCTTATTGGTGTTGCAGCACTGGTAGGTATTTACTTTTATATCAAACCTGACCTACCAAGTGTTACTGTACTTAAGGATGTACGACTGCAAACACCAATGCAAATATACACCAAAGACGGAAAACTTATTTCTCAGTATGGAGTTAAACGGCGGATCCCGGTAAAACTTGAGGAAGTACCTCAAGAATTAATTGACGCCATACTTGCTACCGAAGACAGTCGCTTCTTTGAACACCATGGTATTGACCCCATTGGCATTATGCGGGCTGCGGTAAGCTTAGTACTAACTGGCGAAAAACGTCAGGGCGCAAGTACCTTGACCATGCAGCTAGCGCGAGGCTTCTTTCTTACTCGTGAAAAAACATATATCAGAAAGATAAAAGAAATCTTTATTGCTTTACACATGGAGCAGGAGCTTTCTAAACAAGATATTCTCGAACTCTACCTTAACAAAATTGAATTAGGCCACAGAGCGTTTGGCTTTGGTGCTGCGGCTCAGGTGTATTACGGAAAGCCGCTCAACGAGCTTTCTTTGGCGCAAATAGCTACCATCGCCGGTCTTCCTAAAGCCCCTTCCGTACTCAACCCCATTAGTGGGCCCGAGCGGTCAGTGGAACGCCGCCGCGTAGTATTGCTGCGTATGCTAGATGAAGAATACATTACTAAAGCACAATTTGATGAAGCAGCGAGTGCGCCTGTTACCGCTAAGAAGCATGGTGCCGAAATTGAGGTAGATGCACCTTATCTCGCCGACACCATTTACAACGAAATGGTTGAAATTTACGGGAAGGAAGAGGCAGAAACCGGTGGGTATCAGGTGTTTGCGACTGCAACGTCTGAGCTTCAGCTCGCCGCACAACGGGCTGTTGTGCGAAACTTACACGACTACGACGAGCGTCATGGTTATAAAGGCCCTCTTGGTTACTTATGGAATATCCCTAAGTCCGAGAGTAAAGATGAAAAAATCCCTGAACTGTCATTGAGCTTCGACATAAGCAATAAAACCTCAAGAGATGACTGGGACAATACGTCTATTATTCGAGTACTAGAAGAGGTGCCTCACATCAAGCCTCTGATGCCGTCTGTTGTGACCAAGGTAGACGAGCAATCTATAGATGTACTGTCTGTAGATGGTGAAACTCGCACAATAGCTTGGGACGGGCTGGATTGGGCGCGCCGCTACATCACAGACTTTAGGCAGGGCAGCGACCCTAAAACCGCTTCAGATGTGACCCAAGAAGGGGCTGTTATTTATATTAGACAGCAAGAAGCACAGTGGCGTATTTCGCAAATTCCCGAAGTCAGCGGCGCATTTATCGCGCTTAATCCAGAAAACGGTGCAGTTGAAGCGGTAGTAGGCGGTTATAGCTTCTATCAAAGTCAGTTCAACCGCGCTACCCAGGCTAGGCGTCAAGTGGGTTCGAATATCAAGCCGTTTGTGTATTCTGCTGCCATCAATAGCGGCTATACCTTAGCGTCCATTATTAACGATGCCCCGATTAATCAGTGGAATGCTGCTACAGGCGTTGCTTGGCGCCCGCAAAACTCTCCCGCTGAGTACGACGGGCCAATAAGAATGCGTAAGGCGCTTGGTAAGTCTAAAAACGTAGTGTCGGTTAGACTGTTGCGCGGTGTGGGGCTGAGAGAAACCGCCGACTACTTAACCCGTTTTGGCTTTAATAAAGATGATATTCCACTAGATGAAACGGTATCTTTGGGGTCGAGTTCTCATACACCGCTTGAAGTGGTAAGAGGCATGTCGGTTATCGCTAACGGCGGTTACTTAGTCAATCCCCATTTCATCAGTAAAGTGTTGGATGAAAACGGCGATGAGCTTTGGAAAGCGAACCCCGTGTGGGCGTGTAATCGTTGTGAAAGTCAAAGCGAGGCTGAAATATTGCCAGAAGATGACGAGGCTGACATTGAAGCCTTGCTTGCCGCGGAACTAAATCAAGACATTATACTTGGCGACGCCGGTGGCGAAGAAGATGCACAGAAAGTGATCGCCCCTCAAGTTATCACTGCGCAAAACGCCTTCTTAGTGGCGGAAATGATGCGTACCGCCGTTCGGGCTAATGGCAATTGGAGTAAGAAAACCTATTGGTTGGGCACAGGCTGGCGAGCACGAAATATACTTCAGCGAACTGACATTGCCGGTAAAACGGGTACTACAAACGACTCTCGAGATACCTGGTTTAGTGGATTCCACAAAGATCTCGTTGCTACGGCTTGGGTGGGCTTTGACAACATGGGTCGGCAGTTGGGTCGCGCCACGCGAAACCAAAACCTTATAAACAAAAATCCAGAAAAATTTAACTGGATAGGCAATGCACTTATTGGCACGGAAGACGGCGCTAAGGCGGCGGGACCGGCGTGGATTAGGTTTATGCAAAAGGCGTTAAAAGATAAACCTCATACGCCTATGCCCGTGCCAGAAGATATTGTGCGGGTTCGCATTGATCGTACCAGTGGGAAGTTGACCCGACGTACAGACCATACGACACTATTTGAATATTTCCTGCAAGGCACAGAACCAACTACCTATGTTCGCGATGACGAGGTGCTGGACCCTGCCACGCAGGATAAAGCGACTGCGCCAGAGCCAGAAGAAATATTCTAATTATAAGCAGGCACGTTTTAGGCGTGCCGCTTCGGGCTTAGGCGATGTATTTTGCCTGAACACATTATCGGAAATCCAATGTCAGAAGATTCACAGCGATATCTTTATATTCCTCACGCCGGCCCTTCATTGCTGGAAACCCCCCTACTTAATAAAGGCAGTGCCTTTAACGCTCGCGAGCGGGCTGCGTTCAACCTAACAGGGTTAGTTCCACCTCGATATGAAACCATAGAAGAGCAGGTGGAACGCGCTTACATGCAATATAGCAGCTTTGATGAAGCGCTTAATAAGCACATTTATTTGCGCGCCATTCAAGACAACAACGAAACGCTGTTTTACCGCCTCATTCAAAAACATATCGATGAGATGATGCCTATCATCTATACACCGACGGTGGGAGATGCCTGTGAGCAGTTTTCTGATATATACCGCAGTTCACGCGGTCTCTTTGTATCTTATGAAGAGCGTCATCAGCTAGACGACATTGTACGAAATGCGACTAAACGCAAAGTGAAGGTGATTGTTGTTACCGACGGTGAGCGCATTTTGGGTCTAGGTGACCAAGGTATTGGCGGTATGGGTATTCCTATTGGTAAGCTTTCATTGTACACCGCTTGTGGGGGTATTAGCCCAGCATATACCTTACCGGTAATGCTTGATGTGGGTACTAACAACGAAAAGCTCTTGAACGACCCTATGTACATGGGGGCCCGCCATCCGCGCATTGGTCAGGAGGAGTACGATGAGTTCGTAGACATGTTTATCAAGGCGGTTAAGCGCCGCTGGCCTGATGTCATGATCCAGTTTGAAGACTTCGCACAGCCAAACGCTATGCCTTTGCTTAATCGCTATCGCAATGAAGTGTGTTGCTTTAACGACGATATTCAAGGTACCGCTGCGGTAACGCTTGGTACCATTTTAGCGGCCTGTAAAACTAAGCAGCAGAAGCTTAGCGACATGAAAGTTGTGTTTGTGGGCGCGGGTTCAGCGGGCTGTGGCATTGCCGAGATGCTTATACAGCAAATGGTCTTTGAAGGTCTAAGTGATGAACAAGCGCGTAAGCAAGTCTTTATGATAGACCGCTTTGGCTTGGTAACCGAAGGCATGGAAGGCTTGCGCGACTTTCAACAAAAGCTTCAGCAGAAGCAAGCCGATTTAGCTGAGTGGACATTCAGTGGTGATTACGCATCGTTACTTGATGTTATGCACTGTGCGCAACCAGATGTTCTCATTGGTGTTTCAGGACAGCCTGGTTTGTTCACCGAACAAGTTATTCGCGCCATGAAGCAAGGTTGCGAATTACCTATTATCTTCCCGCTGAGTAACCCATCTCGACAAGTAGAAGCGCGACCTGAGCAGGTTATCGAGTGGACAGAAGGCGAGGTTATTATCGCAACAGGTAGCCCGTTTAAACCTGTTGAGTACAACGGCAAAGTTATTCCAATTGCGCAATGTAACAACTCCTATATTTTCCCTGGCATTGGCCTTGGGGTTGTCGCTTCAAAAGCGAAGTTAATAAGTGATGAAATGCTAATGGCTGCAAGTAACGCACTTGCAGCGGCGTCGCCATTAGTCAACACAGGGTTGGGGTCGCTGCTACCCCCGCTAGCTGCAATTGCTGAAATAAGCCGTGAGATTGCTTTTGAAGTGGGAAAGGTGGCGATGGAGCAGGGGCTTGCCTTGGAAATGTCAGATGACGCACTACGCGACAGCATAGAGCGCAACTTCTGGAAAGCGGAATATCGCCCGTATAAACGCGTGAGTATTTAAAATTTAACGTAAGTTTTAAAAAGCAGGCTGAGCCTGCTTTTTTTGTACCTGCAGTTAGTTCACTCAAACTTTATATAAGTCAGTTCAACGAATGACGGTGCTTTATCGCGAGTATTTTGTTCACTTAGAAAATACAGTGACAGCGCTTTGTAAAAAGGTGTTGCAGATGCGCAACATTTCCTGGCCAAAACCTCCCTCATAATACCTTTTCCTTTTTTAAATTATTGATTTTGTTGGTTTATTTATTTTTGGCATAATGGTTGATACATCTCGTCAGAAGCCAAAAGGAGCAAGAGGTGTTATTGATGACAAAAAAGACGAACAGTAAGCTAAGTTCTTTCTACTCGCGCGTGATAAAGCGCTCATTTTCTACGTCATTAGTGATGGCCGCTCTTGCTACCCTTGCTGCATGCGATGGCTCCCATATCAACGATGAAGCACATTTAAAGGCAGTGCCCTCTAGTCACGCCTCTCCTAAACCTTCTCCAAAAACTTCCTTAGATGAAGGGCAAGAAATGTTTGCTTATTTGGATGAGTCAGAGCTCATTGATGCCTATTACGAAGTTAAGTGATTCGTTAGTAAGGTTTTAACACTATCGCTATTCCCCCGTGTCGCCTCAAGTAATGCGGTATTGGTGATTATCGAATAGTACCAGTTTGCGGGCAAAGGACTGCTCGCCTTTTATTCAAAAAAACCGCACGTTGTATTAATGCAATGTGTGGTTTTTTTATGTCAGTAAACTTATATTGCTGTTTATTAATCGACTGCTATGCGCCATAAGCCTTTAAAAGTTGTTCTTTATAGCCAAGTATTACCGTAGATATGATTTACGAAACAAATAAACTATGAGAAGGAATTGCTATGTCGACAGAAAGTAATTACACGCCACCTGAAGTTTGGACACAGGCCGAAGGAGACGGCAATAAATGGGCGAGCATCAACCGCCCAGTGTCTGGAGCAACGCACGAAGAAGCGCGCCAAATAGGCGAGCATGGACTGCAGCTTTATTCACTTGCCACACCAAACGGCCAGAAAGTTACTATTATGCTCGAAGAGCTTTTAGCTGCCGGCGTTAGCGAAGCACAATACGATGCGTGGTTAATCAATATAGGTGAGGGAGATCAATTTTCGTCGGGCTTTGTTGATGTTAACCCTAATAGCAAAATTCCTGCAATGGTTGATAGGACCACATCACCAGAGACCAAACTTTTTGAATCAGGTTCTATCTTAGTTTATCTGGCCGAAAAATTCGGTAAGTTCATTCCACAGGACCCACACGCAAAAGCAGAGTGTTTTAACTGGCTATTTTGGCAGGTAGGCTCAGCGCCTTACCTTGGTGGCGGGTTTGGTCACTTTTATAGCTATGCACCCTACCCAATGGAATATCCCATAAACCGTTTCACCATGGAAACTAAGCGTCAACTAGACGTACTTGATAAGCACCTTGCGAAAAATGAGTTTATGGCGGGGAGTGAGTACAGCATCGCAGATATGGCAATTTGGCCGTGGTATGGGAACTTGGTGTTAGGAAATTTATACGACGCAGCTACTTTCCTTCAAGTGCACGAATACTCGAACCTTATGCGCTGGGCGAAGCAGTTAGAACAGCGCGAAGGCGTTAAACGGGGTCGCATTGTAAATAAAACATGGGGCGACGATGGGCAACTAGAAAATCGTCATAACGCGCAAGATATTGACGACGCACTCGCAAAAGCTTAAGCACCATAAGTAGTTGGGGGCAGGGTCGTTACTCTGACCCCATTGCTTTTAAATGAGTTCTGCCACGCTTTTTAAGTAAGCTTTTTGCAAAGGCGTGAAGTCCCAATTGCTTAACGCTTCTTGAAATTGAAAATCTCCAATACGCCCTTGCCAATTTATCTTTGGTGCTGAAGGCCACGTTTCTATGTACACCAACTTACCGTGAAGGCAATGAAGTACTTCTCGCTTGGCTTGCTCTGTGCCGTCATAGGGCACTCGCTCGGTTACAATAGCGCCGTCCTCACAATCGGTATCAAAAAAAACAAAGCCACGATAGCTACCGCTTTGTGTAATGGTGACGAGCGAGGCGTAATCGCCGTTTTCAGATACCTTTCGTAAAGCCGGCAGTTGATTTTTCACTCGTTTAATCTGAATACGCTGAGACTCATCATGCCAGCGCCACCCTGAACTGCCCATAAATGTCAGCTCGCTATTTCTCTCGCTTATATCCATTAACGTTTTAAACGTATTCCACGAGGCTATCGCCACAATTAGCAGCATCAGTGCGCCTGTAATGTAGATAAGTAGTTTGGACATAGCAAATAGTGAATTGATGAATTTTGAATAATTACGGTTTAAAGGCGGCAGTAGACTTTTATTGCATAAAAGTAATGCGCCCAGCACTTCGCGTAAAAAACGAAGATAACGAGTTTATTGTGAAGGTCTTCAATAGTTTCCTTTTTCAAAAGGGATAAGAAGTGACACGGCTCATTAATTTTGCTAATTCAAAATCGCGATTAGCATTATCTATTTAGTTTACTTTAATAGTTTAATGGGATCGCTCATTATCTTTCTAAACGAAAAAGGTGATTAGAAGAATGTTTCAGAGTTCACCTTATGTAGTGCCTTGTTGAAGCGTTATCGTCATAAATTTGCTTCTTAACAGGCAAAACCGAACTAGAAGGAATTCGCATGAGTAAGTGTCCATTTTCAGGTACAGCCATAAACCCTACCACGCTAACGTCTAGCAATGGTGCGCCCGTTGCTAATGACAACCAAAGTCGCACCGCCGGACCTCGTGGCCCTGTTACTTTCGACAACCACTATTTATTCGAGAAGCTTGCGCACTTTAACCGCGAGCGCATTCCTGAACGCGTAGTTCACGCTAGAGGTAGTGCAGCGTATGGTACTTTTACGCTTACTAAGAGTTTATCCGATTACACCATTGCCGACTTTCTTCAGCAAGAAGGACAGCAAACTAACGTCTTTCTACGTTTCTCTACAGTAGGTGGTGGTCAAGATTCAAGCGACTACGCTCGCGACCCCCGTGGTTTTTCTGTGAAGTTTTACACCGAACAGGGCAACTGGGATATGGTGGGCAATAATACGCCAGTGTTTTTCTTGCGAGATGGCATTAAGTTCCCTGATTTTATACACAGCCAGAAAAAGAACCCGCGAACTAACTTACCAGATCCGCAGGCGGTATATGAGTTTTGGGCGAACAATCCGCAGTCATTACACCAATCAACAATTTTGATGTCAGATCGTGGTATTCCGCTGTCTTATCGCCACGTGAACGGCTACAGCTCTCATACATTGAGTTTATGGAATAAAGCCGGTGAGCGCTATTGGGTGAAGTGGCACTTTAAAACTAATCAAGGCATCAAAACGTTAACGAATGAAGAAGCGGCGAAAATGCCTGCTTACGGTGCGCAGCAAGACCTTGTTGAAAGCATTGATAACGGTGACTTTCCATCTTGGACTGTAAACGTTCAAATTATGACGGAAGAAGAAGCGCGTAATTACCGTATTAACCCGTTTGACTTAACAAAGGTATGGCCACACAGCGACTTCCCGTTGATTGAAGTGGGGCAACTGGAGTTAAATCGCAATGTGGAAAATTATTTTGCAGAAACAGAGCAAGCAGCGTTTGCGCCGAGCAATTTGGTACCGGGTATTGGCGTGTCGCCAGACAGGATGCTACAAGCGCGACTAATTGGATATCAAGATGCGCACAGGTACCGTATTGGCGCTAATTACAACCAAATACCGGTAAATGCGCCACGCTGTCCAGTGCACAATTATCAGCGTGACGGTGCGTTTGCAGGCGTTAATCCAGCACTTGCGGGAAGTGGAGCAAACTTCTATCCAAATAACCGTGCGCGAGTTGGTGAGCCAGCCGAAGCGCCAGAAGTACAAGAGCCACCAATGCCGCTAGAGCAAGATGCATGGTTAGATATTTATGATAACCGTGATGAAGACAACTACTCCCAGGCAGGCGATTTGTACCGCGTTATGAGTGAAGATCAGAAACAGCAGTTGGTAAACAATATTGCTGATGGTCTAAGCCAAGCTACACAAGACGTGCAAGAAGCTATGTTCGTGCAATACGACTTAGCCGATAAAGACTACGGCGCCAGTGTAAGAAAGGCGGTAGCCAGCAGATAGAGTAAATGGGGTCAGAGTTAATTACTGAAAAAGTACTCTGACC